>JAFGHN010000318.1 GCA_016930115.1 Spirochaetales bacterium
AGGTCCACGTAGATGTTGCCGTTCCGTTCCCGCTGATAATAACCGATGACCATTTCGCCGACTTTGTCTATAAACTCGGAGTAAAGTGTATCCTTCTGAATCTCCCGCAACGTCTGCTTTGCTCGCTGTTTGGCGCTTTGCACGGCAACCCGTTCAAAATCCCGGGGATTGATCTCGATAAGAAGCTCATCGCCGATTTCGCTTTCGCCGTTATACTGCAGCGCTTCGGATAGCTCCATCTCCGTGACAGGATCCATCACGTCTTCCACGATTTGTTTTTTGGCGAATATGTATACATCTTCCCCGTCGTCGCTGAAACGGACCACAGCGTTGTCAGAGGTGCCGAACTTGCGTTTATATGCTGCAAGGAGAAGCTCTTCCACCGTTTTTTCGACAAGTTCTTCCGAGAGTCCCCTGTCGTGTACCAATTGTCTTATCGCGTCACCAAGTCCAGATGCCATGAACTACATCCCGCCTCCTACGAATTATCCAATTTTGCTCTACGAATCGAGGAAAACAGATACGTTTCCGTCATGTCTCCCGTCTCAATATCGACAGAGTCTTTCGAACTTCTGATGATGATCCCCTTCTTCCAGTCACTCTCTTCGTCCAGCAGAAGCTCGACGCCCAGCCCGGTGAAGATCTCAAACTCTTCAGGGCTTTTGAGCCTGCGCTCGACACCCGGAGATGAAACCTCCAACCGGATCTCACTCTCAGGATGCAACATTTCAAGCCGAGGGTAAATAGCTCTGTAGGCCTGCGTGCACGCGTTCAAGTCTACACCGCTGCTGCGGTGAATAACCAGTACCACGTGCAAGACCCCCCGCCTTCGCGCCGAGCTAACCTCAACAACGGCCAAGCCAAGACCGCGCAGTACCTCCCTGACATCGGCAAGAATAATTTCATCTGCTTCACTGCGTCGCGTCTGCATGTCTCTATCAATAAAAAAAGAGCCGTTTTCCGACTCTTCGAAGCTCAAGGTAAATGCTGATGAGTCAACATACCAACTTTACTGATGTTGTGTCAAGCTTATTTCTTTCATTGATCAAGCGCGATAGAGAGCATGCGCACTTCTGTGACTCCGGCAGATTTCAGCGCTGCGGCGCAAGCGTCCGCCGTTGCCCCGGTTGTGAAGACGTCGTCTATGAGAAGAACCTTGTCCGGCGGATGAGCGTGCTTCCTCAGATACACATTTCCTTTGAGGTTCTCCAAACGCCCCTGGTAATCCAGGCTCTTCTGCGCTGCCGAATTCCTCCTCTTGAGGATAGGATGGAATCGGATGCCGTAATTCCGACGAAGCTCCCGGCAGATTGCTTCTATCTGGTCCCAGCCCCTTGCCCGCTTCCGCGTTGAGCGGTATGGTACCGGAACAACGGCAAAACCGCAGTGTCTGTCTTGTATCACCGGCGCCATACGGGCGGCGAAAAAACCGGCGAGAGGCTTCACATTCTTGGCCTTGAATTGGTTGATAAGCTCTTTTGTCTTTCCCTCGTAAATGAACAGTGAGTAATTCGAGGTGAACAGGTAGTGTCTGTTCCTGCACCTTGTGCAAATATCTTTTTCCGAAACCAGCCGCGTGCTGCAAACAGAACAGAGCGGTCCGTCTCTTGCTGCAAGTTCCGCCTCGCACATCCCGCACACAGGGTACCTCCACTCTCTATCCGAAGAGAGAAGATCTCCGCAAAGAGAGCACCTTTCGGCGTAGAGAAGATCCAGGCCGATGGTGAGGGTGTTCCGCATACAGCTGATGAACTAACCTAAGGGCGGTTTGATTCACTTTGCAAGCTCGTTGTGCCAGCGAAAGATGAGCGAGAGTGCTTCCAGCGGCGTGAGCCTGTCTGGGTTGAGGGACGCTAGTTCTTTCAGAAGCAGGTCTTCCCCCGAAAAAAGCGCCGTTTGCGCCGGCTGACGGGCCGGGTGCGGCGCAGGTCTTCCTGCTTTCTCAGATTCCCCAGCGGTTCCCTCCGGCAACTTCCGCCCCCTGCGGAGCAACTCTTCGAGAATCGATCCTGCGCGGTCAATGACCTCCGCAGGCACCCCCGCCAGCTTGGCGACGTGTATGCCGTAGGAATGATCGGCGGCCCCGGGCTTCACTTTTTTCAGGAACACAACGTCGCCTTCATTCTCCACCACGGTGAGCGCAAGGTTCCTCTTTTTCTCGTGTTCGATCAGAGTCAATTCATGAAAATGCGTAGCGAAAAACACTTTGGCGCCGCGTGAGAGAAGAAACTCCGTGACCGCCCAGGCGATTGCCAATCCGTCATTGGTGCTCGTGCCCCTTCCCACTTCGTCCATGATGATAAGGCTTCTTTCGGTGGCCGTGTGCAGTATATGCGCGGTTTCGGTCATCTCCACCAGGAAAGTAGATTCACCCCTTGCCAGGTTGTCCGACGCACCCACGCGGCAAAAAATGCGATCCACCAATCCAATTGCCGCTTCCTTTGCCGGGACGAAAGATCCAACCTGAGCCATGAGCACGATGAGCGCTACCTGTCTCAAGTACGTGGATTTTCCCGCCATGTTTGGCCCGGTAATGAGCAAAAAAGAGACGCCCGCGGTATCGATATCCGTGCTGTTGGGCACGAACTCACCGGCAGGAAGGTAGGCTTCCACAACCGGGTGCCTGCCGTCTTCTATGAGAATCCGTTGCGTCTCATTGATCTCCGGTCTTACGTAACCATGTACCGTCGCCGCCTGGGCAAAGGAGCAGAGACAATCCAGTCTTGCGATCCAGACCGCGAGATCGAGAAGGTGCGCCACCCGTTCCCGCACCTGTTCGCGCACTTTCAGGAAAAGGTCCTTCTCAAGCTCCACTATTTCTTCGGTGGCCGTGTTAAGCTGGCTCTCCAGTTCGATCAGCCTGTCGGTTGTGAAGCGTTCGGAACCAACCAGGGATTGCCGGCGGATGAAGTGGTCCGGTACGGAGGACACGTTGCTTTTGGTAACCTCGAGGTAATAACCTATTATTTTATTGAAACGGATACGGAGGTTCTGGATCCCGGAACGTTCTTTCTCTTCCGCAAGATACGAATTGAGTATCTCCTGCCGGTTGTGCTTTGTTCCGCGCAACGAATCGAGCTCTTCCGAGTATCCGGACCTTATCAGGCGGCCTTCGGTGAGAATCACGGAAGGGTCCTCATCGACTGCACGCTCGATCAGTGTGCGGATCTCTTCAACCGCGGAACGGGCCCTGGCGTCATCGGTCCATCTTTCAAAGTCTTCGTCGAGCAGGTTTTCAAGCGACGCGGCGCTGTCAAGGGTCTGTTTAACGGCGAGCAAGTTTTTCGCGTGCGCTCTATCCATGGCCACAAGGGCGGAGAGGCGCTCAAGATCGAGGGAGCCCGAAAGGACCTCTCTCAGACGCGAAAGCAGGAGCTGGTTACGGTAGAGCGTCTCTACCTTTGAGAGCCTGTTTTCGATCGCCTTCCTGTCGTTGAGCGGGTTCAACAGCCAGCTTTTCAGCTGACGGGCCCCCATTGCCGTCCTTGTATGATCAAGCACCTCCAGGAGCGTGTACTTGGAGGCGCCGTCGTACAGGTTTTTCACAATCTCGAGATTTCTGCGTGTTGATTCGTCCAGCCCAAGGAACTCGCTGTCGGTGTATAACTTGATTTTCAGAAGGTGGCCGAGCAGGCTCTTCGAGGTATCCGCGACGTACTCAAGAAGGACCCCCGCCGGAAGTATCGCAGGTTCATCGTCACCGATGCCAAAGCCCTTGAGGTTTGCGACCTTGAGCCGGCTCTTGAGCATTTCCGCGCTTGTTTCAAGATCGAAATGCCAGTCAGGGTACCTGTTGACCATGAGATCCGGATATTCCGCTATGATCCTGTTGATACTTTGATCTTCCTCGAGGAGCGATTCCTGTATCAGTATTTCCTTTGGCATCAATCGGGCAAACTCTCGCCTTAGTTTCTCAATCCTTCCGGTAAACGGAGCGGCGGTGATTTGAAAGTCGCCTGTAGACAGGTCAAGCGAGGCGATTGCCAGATGGTTCTTTGTGCGCCCCACGGCAATCAGATAATTGTTGGATGCTTTATCGAGGTAGTCTTCGTCTACCACCGTCCCCGGGGTGATGACCTGCACAACGCTTCTTTCGGCTATACCTTTCCCGTCCTGGGGCAACGACGTCTGTTCGCAGACGGCGATCTTTTTGCCCGCCTTCAGGAGCCTTGAGATATAGTTCTGGGACGCATGATACGGAATACCGCACATGGGTACTCCGTTCCTCGCGGTGAGCGTCAAGTTCAGAAGCGAGCTGATTTCTTTGGCGTCTTTTTCGAACATTTCATAGAAGTCGCCCATTCTGAAAAAGAGCACAGCGTCGCCGTGTTCGTGCTTTATGCGGCGATACTGTTGCATCATGGGTGTGTTCATTGGCAAAATGGCCGGCTTTTCACCTCGCCATGGCTTTGAGCCTGTTGACAATCAGTTCGGTAATATCGATTTCGGGGCTCAGCCAGATCACGCTTACCGCGTTGGCGTCGAGCACGATGGTGTATCCTTCGTTTATGGCGATATACTCGATCGCTTTCAGTATATCGAGGGCTATGTCGCGGCCCTGGAGAAAATCATTCTGGGTAATTTCGATTTCTTTTATCTTGATTTCCTGCCACTGCCTGATGAAGGTCTTGAAATCAACTATTTCCCGTTCAAGCCGTGCAACCTTAAGCTCATCTGCGTTCTCCTTCGCGTCCAAAAGCTCCAGCTCTTTCGTATTGAGGTCCTCCAGGTATTCGAGCCTTTTTTCCTCATAGGCGTCTTTAAGTATCTGCAATTTGCTGAAGGCCGGGGAGCCGCTCGGGAAATTGTCGATGATTTCCTGAAAATCAACCACCGCAATTTTGGATAGCTGTTCGGCAAATGCAGACGTGGATGAGAAGAGAATAACAACGCTCAAGAGGATAAGTCCCTTCTTCATGACATTCTCCTAATAAAGATCCGCTGTGAAAGAGATGACGAAATCTATCCCCGAATCAGGCTTATTGACCCGGGAAAACACGTTTCCGCCCTGCCAGGCAATTTGGTCGTTTTCAAACGTGAATCTTTTTGTGAAGTAAAGACCGATGGGGAATCCCGGTATGGTAAGCCTCGCGCCGCCCCCGAAACCAAAGAGAAAATCGTTGACCGTGAGATTCTTGAACTGAGCCGTCTCCGGCCAGCTGCCGGTCCCGCTGAAATACCAGTCCCACCAGATATAATCCTTTATAATCGGCATCCTGAGCTCGATCCAGTTGTCCCACAGGACTTTCCTGTCGTACAGCGGCGACCAGCCGCGGGCCATGGTCAGGCCGTCGACGTAGAGAAGCTCCTGGCTGGTTATATTCGTCATCCACTCCCAACCGTTCTCACCCTTGGCCCATTGCGGCAGAATGAAGGCGATTGAGCTGTTGAGCGCAAGAACCCCTGTCAGATTGCCCGTTTCCGTGAGCGGGACATCGAAGAGCTTGAGAAACCCCTGTAGTTTTGAGCTCGAAAGGATGTAATCCCTTGTCGACGGCAGTATCCCGCCGTTGTAAGTAAAGGATTGCCTCGCAAAAATACCTTTTGTGGGGCTGATGACCAGATCGCGCGAATCGAAGGTAACGTTGAATATCTGTTTTGTATTCGGCTTCAGCGACCCCAAATTCTCCCGGATTGCAGCATCGTAGGGGCGGTATACCGCCTCATCGTAGTTGACGAATGAGAGCGCGGTGTCCAGCCGCGTTGCAAGACCGATCCTGCCGTAAGGCGTCACAAAGGTGTAGCCGGTGCTCCCGCCCAAAGTGATATTGAACGAGTCATATTCCATCAGATAGGAGCTATCGATGGTCTCTCCGTTGCTTACCGCGTAGGCATAATCGGTAACAACATCGCCGTTTGCCACCGCGTCGGTGAGCTCTTCCCAGGTGCCTGTAAACGGTGTGCCGTCGGCTTTGTTGACGTAGTGTCCGTCGTAGGGATCCGGAACGCGGTTCGGGTCGCTGGCCGAAAACACCGGCGCAAGGATATCCTGCTTGATATTCTGCGCAAGGGAATGATCGATTGTAAGGTCCGCACCGGCGGACCATCTCTTCTGGAAAAGCCAATTCTCGGTGAAACTGAAATTCAAGTTTTGCGTGTTGCCGGCGACCTCGGTTCCGATACGAAAGTTCTGTCCTTTGCCGAGAAAGTTGCTGTCGTTCCAGCCGACGATGCCGACAAGCGGAATCCCGGAGCTCGCGCCGGAGAAGGTGATGCCGAACTCTATGTTGGTTGTTCTCCCCTCCTCCACATTGAAGATAACATCGACAAGTCCTTCTTCAGTGCTCTGCCGTACGTCCGGAATGATAGAGGAAAAATACTGGGTATTCTGGAGGTTTTGCCATCCCTGGATGTAGTTGCGCGCGCTGAAAATGTCCCCCACTTCAAACGGGAGTTCCCGGTATATGACGTAATCCTTCGTTTTCTCATTACCCCTGATGATGATGTTTGCGATATGGGCTCTTCCACGCTCTACGATACGTATCACGTACCTGATTTCGCGCTTTTCCTCATCACGGATGGCGTCCAGCGAAATGGTGTTGTAAATATAGCCGTCGCTTGCGTACAGATCGTTAATACGCTGGAAATCAGTCTCGAGCTTTGTTCTCGAAAGCACTTTGCCGGGCGTTTGCCTGAGGAGCTCTTCGAGCTCCCCGTCGGAGAACAAGTCGTTGCCTTCAAAGGTCATACCGCCGTAGGTCCACTGCTTCCCCTCCTCTATGTAGAAAGTGAGGGTGAGCTGCGAGCCTTCCTCTTCGCTCTCTTCTACGGTCTTGACTACGTCCATTACTTTTGCGTCAACGTAGCCGCGGTCCCAATAGTAAAGCTCTACGGCACGCCTGTCCTCGGCCACTTTGCTCTCCTGATAGACGCCGCTCGAGAAAAGCGAGCGTTCCTTTGTTTTCATCGTACGCTTGAGGGTACTTTCGGAGGCAAAGGAAATCCCGGAAAAGCGGATCTCGGCCACGCGGGTTTGACTTCCCTCGGTGATTGTGAAGACCACCGTGGCGCTTGTTTCCTCGTCACGCTCGATACGCCCTTTTACATCCACATCCGGGTACCCTTTTTCAAGGTAGAGCGCCCGTATCGCTTCCACGTCGACGCTGAGTTTCGCCTTATTGACCATATCGCCGGTTTTCAGAAGGACTGCGTCGAGAATATCGTTTTCCCGTACCGAGTTGTTCCCGTCTATGACGATGGTATTCACCACCGGGCGCTCTTTAACGGTGAACTGGATTATTACCGAGGATCTCCCGGCGGTGCCCGGAAGCGCCTCCGGGAGCAGTTCTTCAAAATAATCAAGCGCGTAGAGCGAGCTTTGCAGGTCCCAGGACAACGGGTTGGTGAACTTCTCTCCGATGTACGGTTCTATAACACCGTCGAGCTCGGTCTCCGACACGTTTACCAGCCCTTTGAAGGTGATATTCTCAACGGGTTTGTTGAGATACCAGGTTTCAGAAGAGTTGTCTCCCGTCTGGGCCGATGCGGTGTAAAAAACAAGAAAGAGAAGAAGGAAAAGGAGCACGCCTTTGCGCATAGATCACCTCAGTACCAAATGTCCCAGGACAACCCAAGTCTGGCTCGTTTTATGCTGGATAGTGGATCCAGTATATCTGGCAGCAATGAAAGCTCGAGCAGGAATAACGGTGTTTTCCATTCAAGCCTGATCTCTGAATCAACATAGAGATCGTCGCCGGCATTCACGTTGGAAAGCAGCGCCTGGTTGACGCGCAGGCGTACCATTGCTTCAATAAAGATATCGTTTCCGAAATACTTTCCCAAAAACAAGGTGGTGTTGTCAAGGTATCTGCCCGCCGACGGGTTTAGCGGGACAAACGCCGTGTCGGCGGGTATCAGCTGCTCGCTCAAGACGTTCTGGAGAATGTGCGTTCTTATCGAGAAGAGGTCAAGGTTGAGCAGATCTCTTACGCGTTGTTCAAGAGTGCGCATCACACCAAACTGGCTGAAAATATCGCTGGTGATGAGCAGCGCCGAGGATATGCCGTAGAAGTCGCCGCCAAATTCATCACGGAGATTCTGACCCAGGGCAGCGTAGATTTCCGTTTGCGACATTGACGGCACCGATTCAAATCGGGGTCTGAACTGGCTGAAAGGCTGGTTTTCGATGACGAGGTAGATGCGTACTTCTTCACCCTTGTCGGAGATATCCCTGCTTTCGGCCCTGACCGAAATACGCGGGTCCACGGCATTCTGGTCTTCTTCCAGGAGAACGCTCCCCTCTTTGATCCTGAATCCTCTCTGAAAGTAGAACACCTCGCCGCTTTTTACCTGTATTTCCCCGTCGATATCGAGAGAGTTTATGAGGGGATTCGCCTGTATCCTCAGGTTCTGTCCAGTGTCAGCATAGGCCGTCAGTATCGGGATGGTCCTGTTGGGCCAGAGAAACACCACTTTTTTCCCGGTGGTGAGCCTTACATCGGCGATGACCGGTGTTCCGCCCTTCGATTTGGGAGGCGACTCGCCGATCATCACGGTTCCTTCGGTGATAAGCATCTCCCCGGTCACCTCGACCGCAAAGGGGTCGCCGGAAATCAGCAGCTCACCACGACCGTATCCGTCGGTCTCCACCTTGCCGAAATTGTTCCGGATATGAATTCCAGGCTCCGAGGCCGTGGTCAGTTGGATTGAAAACGTCGAGGGAAGCCAGTGATCAAGGGTAAACTCGGCGGTCCCGTAAACATCGGCCGCCCCGGCCGGCAGGAGCGTGCGGTTGATGAGGAGGTTTTTCCCTTTGAAAGAAAGCTGCGCGGAAAACGGCCCGATGATTTCAGGCACCACGCGTATGTTCGCAAGCAGCTCCCGGCCGTAGAGATCTCCGTAGATATCAGGGTCGTTGAGCCGCCCGGATACCAACAGGCTCCCGTACGCCTTGCCCGAAGTGATATTGAAAAACGGAATGACGAGGATCGATTCGATTCCTTCCATGTCCAGATTGGTCACGAGCAATTCGGCATCGATTTCTCCGGCGGAGAGCACCCCGCGTGCCGTTGCAACGATCGGAAGCGGATCAAAGAACTCGACCACAAAAGACCGGTCTTTTTTCGCAACGAAAGACACCGCGGATTGAGGCCCGCCGTCAATGGTGACTGCGTTTTCAGAACGGACGATGTCGAATACCCAGTCGTCCGGGTTCTCGTCCCCAAAGACGATGTCGCCCACAGTGAGCGACGCGCTGAAGCCGGCCTCGCCGACGACTCCAATTTCATTTCGCTTGAACAAGCGGTCGAAACCACCCGAAAAGAGAAGGCCTGACGTGACAATTCGGTCCCTGAAACTGCTTGCAAAGGAGGCGGCAAGAGAGAATGTGCCTTTGGCGAAACTGAGCGAGCCGCTGCCGTTTGTGATCCGGTTGTTCACGTAATCGAGATTCACGTTTTCAACCCTGAGCTCGTTCTCATCGAGAGTAACGTCCAGCGCTGCAGAAACGGCGTCGCCTGCAAAGGTGCCTTCCTCAAGAGAGAGGGTCGCCGAAAGATCCGGAAAGCTCAAAGGCCCGCGCGCGATAATCTGTCCGCTGAGCCGCCCGCCAAGCGGAAAGTTGCCGGCGCGTTGGAGCAGCCCGCCGGTAACCGTGAGTTGGGCGTCGATCATTTCTTTGTCCACGGCGAACCTGGCGGCGTACCGCTCGTTGTCCGCGCTGTTTTCAAGGGAGACCTCACCGGTAAGGGCGCGGTCGCCGGAGATCTCATATGCCAGATAGCCGTTCCCTACAAGCTCCGAATGCTGGTCGAGGATGCGAATCCGTTCGGCTGTGACCAAATTCGGTGTTACGCTGCCTGTGAAACCGGCCTGGATTTCTCCGAGCACCGGAAGCCTGACCGGGCCAAAGGAACTTTCTATCGATTGAAGGCGCCAGTCCGAGTTATCCGCGTACCTGCCGGTCAGATGGAGCGCTGCGTGGTAGGTGATCCCCCGGTAAGGGATCGGCAGGTTCCTGGTGTGAAGCTCAGCGGTATATTCCGGCCCCTTGAGGGAAACGAATCCGGCGAGCCCGTAATCGCCTGAGAAAGTGAAAATCCGCCGCCGGTCGAGCACACCTTCGATGCTGTAATCGGTATCGAGCATGTTTACCGAAGCGCCTATCCGGAGGTTGTCCGGATCGGAAATGTCGATGGTTGTCTTTGCCTTGATGTCCAGCCCGCCCCACAAGACGGCAAGATCTGAGACGGTAATTGTATTGTTATTGCCGGAGATCCGGGCCGTAATCCTGGACCCGCCACCCGGAGCGACAGCGGAAAACGCCGGCGCGGAAAAAAGATACCTTCCTCCTGCGGCCTGAATGAAAGCGGAGGCGCTTATCTCCATATCGAAAAGCTCGGCCGGCAGCGCCGCCGGGATG
Source organism: Spirochaetales bacterium (assembly GCA_016930115.1). GTDB lineage: Bacteria > Spirochaetota > Spirochaetia > ARS1246 > ARS1246 > JAFGHN01. The sequence goes on from JAFGHN010000318.1 coordinate 10,361, forward strand.
CCGTCGATTCCGGCAAGATCCGTGAGGAGTGAAAGCGGAAGATCGCGGACCGACACCTGACTTATCTCGATTTCAGGCGGATCACCCGGCAGGACCGAACCTTCAGCGGTGATCCGGTTTCTGCCGTTCTCCCCCACCACAAAACCGGTCCGGAAGCTGACTGCGCCGCTTGCGATCAGAATCTCAGCCTCGAGCGCTTCGACCTTCATCCGGTCGATTTCGAGTTTCCCGCTGTGAACCATGACGGTGTGGTCCACTGCTGAAACGGAGAACACCCCGCTTACCAGCCGGTCAAGCGGCCAGCTCAAATCGGTCACTTTCACCGTGCCCTGCGGCGAAAACGGAAAAAGTCCGGAGTAACCATCGAGCTCGACTGTTCCCTGGTCCGAAGATACGACCAACTGTGAAAGCTTTATTTCCTTTAAATCACCGGCGTATGTGCCCCGCGCCTTGATGTTGGAAAAAGGTCCGACGGCATCCGGCAAGGCTGCGTCGATTGATCCGCGATAGGAGAGCGCTTTGTTTTCCGGATCGTAGGTCACCCTGCCCTCGCCGCTTACCCGGCTTGCCAGCACCACGGGGAGCAGGCCGCCGGTACTCGCGTCGCCGCTATAGGTCAAGATTGTGGAGGGGACAAAAGCGGCGGCCGCATAGGCGGCTTCTACCACGTTTGTGCCGGTGTCCCATGACAGGCTGAAATCGAGAGGCAGCCGGTCCTGGATCTTCGCAAGCCGCCAGAGCCCGGAAGAGAGGAAAAGCTGGAAAGTCTGCTCGGCAAGCGTGAAATCGCCGGCTGTCAACCCGGAGACCGAGGGGATGAGCGTGGCCTTCGACATATCGCGGGAAAATGTGCCCGTCAGGTCAAGCGTTGCAGCTATCTCCTTGAACTGATCACCCAGCCCCGGCAGAACGCAAGACAACTCCCCGGCGAGGTCGACGGCCGGCTGTTCCCCGCCCGCGTTTACATCGAAAAAGAGATCGCTGACTGCAACCTCCGTCCCGTCGTTCGTTATCGTGACGTTCATATTTCGACCGCTCAAAATGAGATTGATCTCCCCCTTCTCCTCGCTCAGCAGTTGATCGGCAAGGCTTTTGACCAGATCTATGAGATCCTTGTCTTCTACAAGATCGATAAGGAGAGTCGAGTCTTCGATGCTGACGCGGCTGAACGCGCTTCCCGGATTTTTCCCTATGAGTTTGAATATGTTGTAATAAATCCGGATACGGTTTATCTCAAGCAGGTCATCGCCTTCACCGGTCTCCGAAAGGATACGCATCTTCTTTATTTCGAGAAACCTGAGCACCGACGGTGAAACCGAATCATAGCTGATTTTTCTCCCGGTGGTTCTCTCGAGGAAGGAAATCGCCTCATTCTTCAGGAATTCCATTCGTTCAGAGACAAATCGCTGGAGAGGCCAGACCGCAAGCGCGGCCGCTGCAATGAGAACTACGAGTACGAGTATCTGTAGGAGGCGTGCTTTCTTCAAGGAATATCCTGTTGAGTAAGTATACCAAATTATCGGAGCGCTTTCCCTTTTTTACGGCCCTCGTTTTCTCAAGTGACAGGAATCTGGTATTATCGAAATCATGACCAACGTGCTGAAAAACTTTGTCGCCCTCGAGGGTATCGACGGCGCCGGGACAACCACGCAACTCAGGCGGATTGCCGCTGCGTGCGCGGAGACCGGAGTCGCCTGCCATCCCACCTGCGAGCCGACGGTGATGGAATCCGGACGGCTGATCAGGAAGGTCCTGTCCGGAGAAGTGACCGTCAGGCCCCAGACACTCGCGCGGATGTTCGTCACCGACCGGTACGAACATCTGTACGGCGAAACCGGTATCATCGCTCACCTCAACAGCGGCGAGCTTGTGGTGACTGACAGGTACCTCTTCTCATCGCTTGCCTACCAGTCCGTTGAGTGCGGCTATGACTCTGTTTTCGAGCTGAACAAAGAGTTTCCGCTTCCGCAAGTATTGATCTACCTCGATATTCCCGCAGAGGTGGGCGACCTTCGTTCGGCCCGCCGGGGAAACCGCGAGATCTTCGAAAATAGCGATTTTCAGCAACGGGTCATCCGTATGTATGACCGGGCGATTACCTCCCATAGCGGACTGGGCATGGAAGTGCTGCGGGTAGATGGTACCGAAAGCGAGGACTCGGTTTTTGAAAAAATATGGAGCCGTCTGAAGCGTTTACCGATAGAAGATATGTGAGACGTTTCTTCGCCAGTTTCGCCGCTCTGCTCGTACTGCTTCTGCTGCCGGGCAATACATACGCATACGAAGTACTCTATGCCGAACAGTTCTACAGGCTCTATCACACCAACTTCTACACGTATCCGACGGATTTCAACGAAAACATATGGTACCTCCAACGGGCGATGAGGTCCGACTTTGCCAATCCGCTCAACGCTCTCGCCCGTATCGAAAATACCGATCAGTGGGAACGCTACCGCTATCTGTTTTACATGCAGGTCAATCTCGAGCTTGTAAAACAGTACAGACTTCTCGCCGGCGAATACGATAAGCGCACCGCCTACTTCTACAACTCCCCGTGGAAAGAACAGATACTTGAAAGCCTTGTTATTGCAGAATCTTATTATCACACCGCCCTCGCCTACTGGGAAGAAGCTCTCGGCTGGTCTGCAAAAGCCTGGAGCCTGCATCGGTTGGAAATAGAGCGTCTCGAACAGTGGGCGGACCTTAATTACAGGATAGAACATTACGAGTTGGATTACGGCGAGATAATCGGCATGGATCTCGAGAGACTCAACGGGGTGCGCACTGCGCTTCTGAATTTTGACGAAAGCACGTACTAAAGGATCAGCATGGCATCGCCGTACGAAAAGAAGCGATAGCGTTCCTCCACCGCTGCCTGATACGCTTTTTTCACCTCCGCGCATCCGGCAAAGGCCGAAACAAGCACGAGCAGCGTGGACTGTGGCGTGTGGAAGTTCGTAAAGAGCTGTGAAACCGTTTTGAATGCGTACCCGGGCTTTATGTAGAGATCGGTACGACCCTTTCCCGGTTCTATGCCTGCGCCTCGAGACGCCGCTTCCAGACACCGTAAGCTCGTCGTACCCACCGCAAGCACCTTCCGCCCCACGGATAGTGCACGGTTAACCGTTTTCGCACAGCTATCCGAAATTTCATATATCTCTTCGTGCATCCGGTGGTCTTCGATATGCTCACTGCGGATGGGAAAAAACGTCCCGGCGCCCACGTGCAGTGTGACAAAACAGAGCTCAACACCGGCCCGTTCCAGCTGTGCCAGCATCTTGGCGGTGAAGTGCAATCCCGCGGTTGGCGCCGCCACCGAGCCTATGAGGCGGGAGTACACCGTCTGGTATCGCTCCGCGTCCTGGGGGATATCGGCCCTTTCGATATAAGGCGGCAACGGTACGTGGCCGTGGCGGTCGAGCCAGTCGTCATCGATTTCAGGAGTAAACCGGAGGGTCCTGAACTCACCTTCGGCGGCGACGACCTCCGCGGTTACATCCGCGGGCAAGTGCAGTTTTTTCCCTGGACGCTGCCGTCTTGTCTTTGAGGTGAGGGAAATCCATGTGGCGGAATCGACCCGCCTTATGAGAAGAAGCTCCACGGTACCTCCGTGGTCGCTTGCGGCATAGAGCCTCGCCTTCCGGACGCGGGAGTCGTTAAACACCATCACCGTCCCTGGTTCGACAAACTTGTCTATCTCATCCATCGACGAGTGAGCAAGTCTGCCGGTCTCTCTGTCGAGAACGAGCAGCCTCGATGTGCCCCGTTGGGCCGGCGGATGCTGCGCTACGAGCTCGGGCGGCAAATCAAAAGAGAAGTTCCTGGTCCTCATTTTTTTTCTTCATGATCGCAAGGTGTTCATAGGTGAGCTCGGTTACCATCCTGCCCCTGGGAGTGCGTTTGAGGAATCCCTGTTGGATGAGATAGGGCTCGTAGAAATCTTCCAACGTCTCCGTGGCCTCTCCGATTGAAATCGCGAGAGTGTCCGCGCCGACGGGCCCGCCTCCGTAGGTTTCGGCGATAGTCTTTAAAATCTCTCTGTCATGCCGCTCAAGGCCGTATGAGTCGATTTCAAGCCGGCGGAGGCCATCCTGTACTATCGTATCGTCTACGACGCCTTCACCGACGACCTGCGCAAAGTCGCGCATTCTGCGCAGAAGCCGGTTCGCCACCCGGGGCGTGCCCCGCGAGCAGCCGGAAAGCCGTTTGACCGCGGTTTCGGTAACCTCCACATTCAGTATCTTCGCCGACCTGCGGATAATCTGGGCGATTTCCTCTCCGGAGTAGAAATCCATCCTGATCGGTATGCCAAACCTGCTGTGCATGGGGCCCGAGACCCTTCCTGCCTTTGTTGTGGCTCCTATCAGCGTGAACGGTGCGATGGGTATTCGCAGGGTGCGGGCCGAGGGGCCCTGGCCGATAACCCAATCGATCTCGAAATCCTCCATTGCGGTATAGAGCATCTCCTCAACCGCCGGTTTGAGGCGGTGGATTTCGTCGATAAAAAAAACGGAAGCTTCCGGGATGGTGGTCAGAATACCGGCAAGATCTTTCGGTTTATCCAGCGCAGGTGCGGATGTTGCCTTGAACTCAACGGCCAGCTCGTTTGCCATGATACCCGCAAGGGTGGTTTTTCCCAATCCGGGCGGGCCGGA
>JAFGHN010000319.1 GCA_016930115.1 Spirochaetales bacterium
AGGTCTTTCCTGCCTTCGTGGGGGTCGCGAATTTCACCGGTCAGAGTGTGTACGGCTATTGCGTTTATCGTGAAATCCCGCCTCTTCAAGTCTTCATCGAGAGAGGGAACGAACGTGACCGAATCCGGCCGCCTTGAGTCGGAGTACTCGCTTTCAGTTCTGTAAGTCGTCACCTCGAATTTCGCATATTTGAAAAGAACCGTGACGGTTCCATGGCGAATTCCGGTAGGAATGACCCGCCGATAAATTTTCATGACTTCATCGGGCTGAGCGTTTGTTGTTATGTCATAATCCGCGGGGGGCTCGCCCTGAAGAAGGTTCCTGACGGCGCCGCCGACCAGGTACGCATCGTACCCGGCTCTATCAAGGACGCGTCCGAAATCTTTCACTATGCGGGGCAATTGAAGCTCCATGCACAGACATTGAACAGGCTAGAAAGGGCAAAGTCAATTGTTGCAGCATAAAAAAACCCGACCATCCGGCCACTCGGGAGTGGCCGGGTCGATCGGGTCGGACCGCTTTACATGAAGTGACTTACTGGAACAGTTGCATGACCGACTGGCTTTTTTGATTAGCCTGGGCCAACATTGCGGTAGCGGATTGCACGAGAATCTGGTTCTTCACGAAATCCACCATCTGATTTGCCATGTCGGCATCGCGGATCCTTGATTCGGCGGCCTGCAGGTTTTCCGCACCTATCGCGAGGCCCTCCATCGTGTACTCAAGACGGTTCTGGTAAGCGCCAAGATCTGCACGTTGCTTGTTCAGCTTCTGCAACGCACCGTCGATTGAGGCGAGGGAGATGTTCGCGTTGTCCGGCGAGGAGAGTGACAGGAAGGTTGCGGTGTGAGGCAACCCGTCTGTTCCCTGGATGCCGAGACCCTGGGCGGTCATGGTTCCAATATAGACTCGCTCGCGCTGGTCCATATTGGCGCCGATGTGGAACCACATGCTCGCGGCGACTACATTCTCGCCGGTTTCCGCGGCAAAACGACCGGTGAGAATGTTCATGCCGTTGAACTGGGCATGAGAGGCGACCCGGTTCACCTCGTCGATAAGTTGGGAGACTTCAACCTGGATCTGCATGCGGTCTTCCGACGAGTAGATCCCGTTGGACGCCTGTATGGCAAGTTCTCTGAGGCGTTGCAGAATTGCCGTGGTTTCAGAAAGGTATCCCTCGGTCGCCTGAATGAAGGATATTGCATCCTGTGCATTCTGCTCGGCTCTCAGGAGTCCACGGATCTGCGCCCGCATTTTCTCGGATACTGCCAGACCGGACGCGTCGTCTCCAGCGCGGTTAATCCGCTCCCCGGACGACAGCTTTTCCATGTTCTTGTCAACAGCAATGTTGTTGAACGTGAGCTGTCGGTGAGCGAAGAGCGCGCTCATGTTGTGATTGATTATCATTCAATCCTCCTTGATTGTAGTCCCGGACATCCTTGTCCGGGCGGTCTATTTTATTTTCGGATTATTACAAATCGGCTGTAGTCAAAAAAACCTTTTTGTACGGCGTCATTTCGGTTATCATATCGATATGGAATCCGGGAAACGAGGGCTTCTCATAACCGGCGGTCTGGCTGCCGGGAAAGAATGGCTGGAGTACATAAAGGACGGATTCGACTTGGTTGCTGCCGCTGACAGCGGGATTGAGACGGCGGTAGAAATGGGAGCCCAGGTCGACTATGCCGTGGGTGACATGGATTCTTTGAGCGACGCGAGAATACTGGAGAAATTTAAGAAGGAATCAATAGTCAAGTTTGAACAGGATAAGGACTATACCGATACCGAATTAGGGCTCTCGGTCTTGAAGGATAACGGGTGCGGGTTTCGCTGTATTTACGGTGGGGGTGGGGGAAGGCTTGATCACCTTTTGGGGATATTTTCACTGTTCGACAGGGACGATGGACCGGATCTGTGGATCACGGAATCTGCGGTTATTGCGCAGATCCGCGATACACTGGTTCTAAACGGGATGAAGGGAAGCATTGTTTCTTTTTTCCCCGCGGGTGTTGTCAATTGTACGATGGTTTCCTACGGACTAAAATGGCAGCTTGACGGACTTGAATGGAGCAAAGGGGACGCTGGTGTCAGTAACGTGGTGACCGAGGACAGCATGAGAGTGACGATTCGTACCGGCAAACTGGTGTTTGTTGGAGCACTTGAAACGTTGAAAGGATTGAGCTTGTGAAAGAACAGTCTGTGTTCAAAGAGTTGTCTCGATATATGCCCGAAAAAGAGCGTGAAGAGCTTCTGAGCAAGCTGAAAAGGAGCCTTTACGTCCCGGAAGAAGTTGAAGAAAGAAAATACCACAGAGAAATCGACAAGAATGAACGTGAGGAAAAATTGTTAAAGGACCTCAACAAGGTTTCGTTTTTCTCGCGTATTCTTCTCTGGATCAAGAGCAAGCTCAGCGGTAAGACCATCCGCGAGATGTATCTGAACACCAGAATCAAACATTTCAAAAAAAACATCGCTTCTAAGTATCCCGGCTTGACAGGATTCGAAACAAGAGACTTGACCCCGAAAGTCGCTGAGATGGTATTCGGCGTCTATACTCTTACCGTTCCTTTACGAGACATTTTCCGGCGAATATGGATAAACAGCGAGGATCTCGAAGGAATGCTCGTGACGCTGCTCGAAAAGCGTATTCCGAATCCTAAAAAGAACCTTACGGATCTCGTGCCGCTGGAAACTCTCGAAAAGAACTTCCTCGAAAGCGGCACCAAGGAGGCAATGCGGGATTTGGTGGCCAAGAGCCTGGAGACGTATTTTGACTCCCTGCCCAAAGACATTTCCCGGGACCTCGAACGCGATCTTCTGCCGGTGACGTGCACAAAGGACCTCATTCTTTTCCAATACAAATCTTTCTTTCAGCTGTTCCATTTCACTCCGGCCGATGGAGACCTGGAGAAGAAGACGTTTTTCAAGAACGCTTCGGCGATGCTCTGTTTGCAGCATCTCGAAAGACTCCATTACGCGCTCAGTCAGGCGATTCTGTTAAAAGACGCCACCGAGATTCCGGAGGATGTTCTTGCGTATATGACGGAGCTCAAGAAAAATATCGAGGCGGAAGGGGATGAAAAGCTCACCGCCGGCTTGCAGGATCAAACCGATGATATTGGGAAAGAAGACAATGAGGGCAGAGAGAGAGGCGAAATCGACAAAGGGATCGAAGTCTCCTTAAGGCGCCTGACCGCGAAGGCGGCGGCAGCCCACAGATCTTTACCGCTCGAAATGCTTGTGAAGTACTTCATGAAGGACCCATACCACGAGCTTGTGACAAATACGCCCGAGCTGCGGGTAAAAGAGCTGTACGGTTCCGTTTTTCGGCTCAAAATTTTCGCGGAGCTGGAGAAGATATTCCCGGAAATACGACAGCGGGTCGTAGAGAAAGAAATTCAAGTGCTTTTTGAAGGGAAGTCGATGATTCATTTCAGGAACTACCGCGAATATGAGAGCATCGATTACAACAAACTCGGACTGCCGTTCTTCAGATTTACGAGGTCTCTGCACCTTCTGTTCAACTATGCACGACATTTCTACAAGGAATATATAAGAGATGCTGTGCAGGTACTCGAACGCGGGATTCTCTCTCAAAACAGAATTACAAACGACAGGTTGTTACAGTACGCCGCGGCGGTGGAAGACATCGAGAATCGCGCCGTCTCGTTTGATTATTCCCTCTCGGTTGATTCCGAGGACGGGAAACTCTTTCAGAGGCTGAGATTTACTCTTGCGCAGGACAAGAGCCATCAACGTATGTATCGAACTCTTGTTCTCCAGAAAGATAGAGAAGTGCAGGCCATTATCGACCGCAGTCTGGACGCGTTAAGAGGGCTCGCAACCGTATTTGACGATATAATAAGCTCAAAATCCGACGCGCTGAGCTCGCAGCTCAATACCCACTATTTTATAAAAGGTAAGCCGGTCCCGTTGCACCAGATACTCGCTGAAAGAAAGGGCCACCTCAAGAAATTTGCTGAGCTTCTTGACCAGGTGATGAAGCTCGAAAAAGGCTAGCTCGAGAAACCTTTCCTGAGTTTCTCAAGTGTATCACGCGGGTTTTCCACGAGGAACCTTTTGCCTGCGATAAGGTCGGCGATACCAGTTTCGCGCGGATAGCGGGGGATAACGTGAAAATGAAGATGCGCGATGGAGGCTCCTGCGTCGAGCCCCATATTGCAGCCGTAGTTTATCCCGGTAGGCTTGTATTCGCGATCGAGGATATCGAGTGCGGTCTTCAACAGTTCGGCAAGACAGCGATGCTCTTCACTGTCTAACTCGCGTATATCTTCTACATGACGCAGTGGAAAGATAATCATGTGTCCTGCGTTGTACGGATACAGATTGAGGGAAACATTGAAAAGCTCGTTTTCGAAGACTGTCAGGTTCTCGACAGAATCGGCGTGGTCCCGTATCAGACAGAGAATACAGCCTTCCGGTTTTGGCGTCCTCAGGTATGCAACTTTTTCGAAGTTGAAAAAATACTCCACTATGGCAGCTCATCGGGAAGCGAATCGCCATCGATCTCTTCAAGGATGGTATCAAGCTCGCCGCCTTTCAGCGAGAGAAGGTCCAGGAGAGAAGGATAACGGGTGATAAGCTCGCCGTACCGCTCCAGTACTTGGAAGTGTTGCTCCGCCCGCGATTCGGTCCAGGTAATACGTGAAAGGGCCGCTTCATAGCTTTCTTTGCGCTTCTTTGAAAAATCGATGAAAAGCTCTTTCGCCGTCAGGTAGAGTTCAAAATCGGGCACTTTTAGATCCTGAACCACTATCGCTCTGAACTCCACGTCTTGGAAGCTGCGTTCCAGATAGCGGGTCAGATCCTCAATGATGCTCTCTCCCATCGAGGTGAGCGACGTCGCCGCAGTGACGTCTACCGAACGCTCACGAATGAATGCTCCGGTCCTGGCGGCTATCGCGGATTCGGTTTCTTTTTGCCACGCTTCGAACGTATCCTCGGTCAGCGCGGCGGTTGAAACCAGTTTCGGAAGCGACCGGGGATCGATACCAAAACTTACCGTGATATCGGCGGAGAAGCCGAAATCCGGACGGGGGTCCAGCATCTGAGCGTATATATCGCCGCTTGGCAGAGAGCCTGAGCTGTTCACCTTTGCCGTATACGGTTGCAGAGTGAACGTATGTATTTTACAGTTCGTCGGAATCAGACGCTCCCAGCGCCACACAAACTCACCCGGTTCTGTTACAGATTCATCCCAACCGCCGGTTTTTGTGAAGAGTACCGCGTAGGTATTCTCGGGCAGGCGTATCTGTATCCAACCGAAATAAAAAGCCGTCGCGCCTAGCGCCAGAAGGATAACCACGATGATTATCAATTTTCTCATGCTCTTAAGTCACCTCTGAGAACCATTCGTTTGACATCGCGACATACGAAAGACCGGGGTCTTCCGATGCGCCTCAAGTATATCATGACAAAACCGCTAGGGCGAGACAATCGGGATGATTTGGCCAAGTTCGGTAACCAACGCATCAGGTTCCAGATGGGCGCAGAGTCTGTGATCCGTCCGCAGCCTCAAAGAACGACGGTCGCCTGCGAAAAGGCACGTACGACACCCGATTCGTGCGGCGGTATAGATATCGTTGAGCATGTCGTTTCCAACGTACATGACCGAAGAAGGCTGTATTCCAAAGGCACCGGAAAGATGCTCCATCACCGGGGAGAAAAGGGCAGGTGAGGGTTTCGCTACTCCCCAACGATAGGAATACGCGCATAAACCCATATTGAAACCCGCATGGGCAAGTGTGGAGCCCAACTCATATTCGAGCAGCGTCTGCGTAAAAAACTGGGCGTTCGAGACGATTCCAATCTGCAGCCCGATTGATTTGAGTCCGGCGATTGTGGTAGCCGCGCCCGGCATCAAACCAACCGGGTTCGCATGTACCTCATAAACGACGGCCACGCGGGCACACCTCTCCGCGGTAGAGCTGATGGATAGCGAACGCAACACTTCCTGCCATACATCGATGATATCGACTTCCGGATGATCGATTCCCTTTCCCAAAGAGGAAGTGTGACGCCTGCGGATTTCGGCGAAGAAGAGCTCCCCGGTCCGGCGTACGATATCATTGTCCGGCGAAGTGATACCCGCCGCAATGAGCGCTTCTCTGAAGGCGTCGCTCAGCGGCTGTTCAAGAACCGTTCCCACCTCGCCTGAGCCTGAAATAAGCAGTGTCCCATACACGTCGAACAGCACGGCCTTTACGCCGCTGATCGGTTGAAGACGCGGGATCACGCCGGTCGGGACGGGAAACAATTCGACTCGGTTCTCTTCGTGAATGCCGCGGACGAGGGCGGTGACTGCCGGTTCCATAAGGTTACACTATGGCAAAGGATTTCAGCGGCGGCAAGCATAGCCGGTGATATTGAACATACCGGTGGTTTTTCCATAGACTTGGACTTATGCAGCCCCGGGCGATTCTATGGCTTGTTATCGCTGTCGGCAGAGTGTCGGCATTCATATTTACCGCGATTCTCCTGCTCACCGGTCTCTTCTTTCTGGGAAACCTGCAGGAGTTCACCGACAGTACTCAAATATTGCTGCTCAAGCTCATTGATGTCTTCAGCGAAGTCTTTCTACTGTCGGTGATATGCTATGTGTTGCTCATTATATTCGAAGCGATCCGCCTCAAGCGTATTCTGTATGTCCGGCTTATCGTGGCGCTATCGGGCTTTCTCATCGTTGCGGTGATGTTTGTGTTTTCGAATTTTTTGAATTCCTGGTTGTAGAAACTTCGAATAAACAGCTTTTTGTCCGAAAGAAAAGAAGGATATACCGATAAGGATTCTATACGGCAGGAGAGGCGGACGCTATGGTCATGGCTGTGAGAGGCGCAATACAGGTACAATCGAATCAAAGGGAATCGATCACAGACTCAGTTGTAAAATTAGTCGAGAACATGGTGAGGGAGAATGCGATTTCCGAAGACGAGATAATCAGTATCATGTTCTCCCAAACGAAGGACCTGAACGCGATGAATCCCGCCACGGCTTTGCGAGAAACCGGATTCGCGCGGGTGCCGCTTTTTTGCTGCCAGGAACCCGAGTACCCCGGATCTCTGGCAAGAACCGTCCGTGTGCTTCTCACGTTCAACTGCCCGGGGAAAAGGGACATCGTGCCCGTTTATCTTGACGGTGCTGAGCGATTGAGAGCCGATCTTTTCAAGAAGTGACAATGTGGAAAAAGACATTCCTCTAAAAACCACGTTGGAAGTTGCCAGGCAGAAGAAGGCGTGTACAGTAGCGGGGAGGGCTCTCGAGAGGTTGTCGGGGATAATCCGACCGGGTATTACCACGATGGATATTGACGGGATTTGCAGAGAATTCATCGAGACGAACGGCGGAAGGCCTTCGTTGTACGGATACCGGAATTATCCCGGAAATGTGTGTACCTCCGTCAATAACGTCGCCGCGCACGGCATACCCGGAAATTACGCCTTGCGTGATGGAGATCTGATCACCGTAGATTTGACCGTTGAGCTCGACGGCTGGCACGGTGACACCGCCTGGACATTTGCCGTCGGCAAAATCGATGAAGATTCGACGAGATTGCTACGGGCGGCATGGAACACGACGATGAAGGCAATAGCAGCGACAAAGGCCGGAATCCGGATGGGCGACATCGGAAATAACATTGCCAGGACGGCGCAAAGGTTCGGTTGTTCAGTGCTCGACTCGTTTGTCGGCCATGGGATAGGGCACGATATGCATGAAGAACCGATGGTACTCAACAGCGGAGAGCCGGGGACCGGAGTGCCCATCGTGCCCGGGATGGTTGTGACGATTGAGCCGATACTCTGCCTCGGCAACCCTGAAGTTCAAGTGCTCGAGGACGGCTGGACCATTGTCACCCGGGATTCTTCGAGATGTGCACAATTCGAACACACCATAGCCATATTTTCGAACCGTACGGAAACACTGACCAACACGCGCGGGGAAGACACACTCAGGCTTGACTTTCCACCCTTCGTCTAATAATCTCAAGGTCGCTTTTTAGCGGACGCCACCTTAGCTCAGCTGGCAGAGCACGTGACTTGTAATCTCGGGGTCCCCGGTTCGAATCCGGGAGGTGGCTTTTTGTCATCAAAGCATGACCGTCGCCGCAAGCCGGGCTTGGCGTGGCCAAGTCCGGGAGGTGGCTTTCTGCATTCGGAGCAATGCCCGTACATGTTACCGTTCTCAATTTACCGCCATGCATATGCCTGGCATGCGGGTCAAAAACATTGACAAAAATGTATCTGCATGGTAAAGACCACTAGTTTGACCTGGGAAGAAAACGAGACAGTGAGTAACCTGTCCTCGGTGAGAATGACCGGAATAAAACTGAATTCGAAAGATCTGAGTTTGGCAGGAAAGACAAATATCTAATAAGAAATAATAAGCTATCAGCTTGTTAAAATATTTCAACGGAGGCCAAGAATGGCAAAATTATCAGAACAGGAAATGCTCGAGGCGTTGAAGAAGTTTGACACCCCGTCCATCACGAACGTCGTGGCGACCTATCCCAGCAACCCGCTGTGCTTAGGGCTTTATGAACCGTGGAGGCAGAATTGGTACACCGATACAAGTATCAAATGCATGTATCCCGAGCTTGGTCGGTTGGTTGGTTACGCAGTAACAGTTGTATACGGTGAACCCGATCCCAGTTTTAACAGGTTGACCATGAGAGATTTGATTGCGGCCATGGCCAAATCAAAACAACCGACCATCATCGTCGCAAAACAGGTATTCGGCGACGATATCAGGAACAAAGTCGGTCTTGCCGGTGGTAATATGTGCACGATGTTCAAAGCTGCCGGTGCTCTCGGTTTTATCTCCGACGGCCCGTCGCGTGATATCGACGAAGTACGGCCTCTGGGTTTTCAGTACATGCTCACCGGTGTCTGCGCCGGTCATGGCGGCATGGCGATTCATGCGATCAACACAGCGGTGAACGTCGGCGGTATGGAAGTATCTCCCGGTGAAATCATACACATGGACGAAAACGGCGCCTGTAAGTTCCCGGCAGACAGGCTGGAAGACGTGCTCACCAACGTCACGCAGCTCCAGAAAGACGAAGCTGCAAGTATGGGTAAGGTCGGCTCGTTGAAGGGCGCTCAGGCGGTTCTGGATTGGATGGACACCCGCGCCGGCGCGGCCACCAAGAAGCCCGTTTGATGTAGCTGACAAAAAATAAGGAGGAAGCCCCATGGCAAAAGGTATTGATCCGGTAAAGCTGGCGGCGTTTTCCACTGAAGCTCTGAAGAAAGTGGGCGTCCCCGCGGGTGACGCAAAAATAACTGCGGATATCCTGGTCGCGGCGGACCTGCGGGGTGTGGACTCCCATGGCGTCGCGCATCTGCAACCATTCTACATCAAAGGTATCCAAGAGGGGCGTATCAATCCCACCCCGAACATCAAGATAACCAGCAATTCCGACACCACCGCACTGGTTGACGGTGACAAGGGATTGGGTTTTGTTGTCGGTTATCGGGCTATGGAAGAAGCGATAAAGCGCGCCAAAACACACGGCACCGGCTGGGTTACCGTAACGAACAGCACCCACTACGGCGCCGGCGCGTATTACGCAATGATGGCCCTGAAAGAAAAGATGATCGGTCTCTCGATGACCCAGGGCGGGAAAGGCGTAGTAGCGCCGAACACCCGCGGCAAGGGGATAGGGCTCAACGTCTTGAGCGTTGCCGTACCTTCCGGGAAGAATGCTCCTTGGGTGTTGGATATGGCAACCGGTGTTGTCGCCGGCGGCAAATTGGAGATAGCGGCGCGGGAAGGCAAATCCATCCCTGAAGGCTGGGCGGTGGATCAGGATGGGAAACCGGTCACCGAAGTGAAGGACGCGACCGGCGGGATCCTCCCCTTGGGTGGGGATCCGGCGCACGGCTCTTTCAAAGGTTTCGGTCTGACAATGTTCATCGACATCCTCTGCGGCGTCCTCTCCGGGACGATGAGCGTTCCTGAAAAGTCCGGGGTGCGCGGCGCGCCTTCTCCCGGCGGAACCGGACACTGTTTTGGCGCTATCGGCGTTTCAGGGTTTATGCCGGTGAATATGTTTGAAGCCGGAATGGAGCGCATGTTCGATGCTCTCCATAACCTGCCGAAAGCGGAAGGTGTTGACAGGCTCTTTGTCAACGGTGAAATGGAAGCGACCACCGAGGAAAACCGCAGGAAGAACGGTGTCCCGCTTCATGAGAGCATCATCCAGAATCTAAAGGATACCGCGAAAGAGCTTGGCGTTACGTATAACCTGTAGTTTGTTTTTGCACGCAAGGCGACGCCTGTAAATTTCGGGAGGGTTGGAGTCATATTCGACTTCAACCCTCTTTTTTCTTATCCGGCCATTCGCCGGAACGACGCAGGGCAGGCCTTAAGATGACATTGGGGACGGTTATTACGCAAAGCTTGCTTTACATTCCAAGCCATCGGCGACATCTTTGAGCCCCAATTCTTCCAGTTTCGACCGCGTCGGGCGCCC
>JAFGHN010000061.1 GCA_016930115.1 Spirochaetales bacterium
AAGTCTTCATGGTTTCCCTTGAGGGCAAGTATGTTTCCAGGCATTTTCCGCCGGGCTGCCATAAGGCCTTCGATCACTTCCAAACCGGACGGGCCGCGGTCGGCGTAATCACCAAGGAAAACAGCCAGATCCCCGGGGCCGATGAGTGACATAATTCTGTTGAATGTACGCAGATCGCCGTGAATATCGCCCGCAATAAGGATCCGCTCGGTTCTTGCTGGATCGATTATGGTAAGCTTGCCATGTCTGTCGTAGGGAAGCTGCTGTCTGTCCGGCCCGCCGCCTGTCATTTTCCATCCCCCCTCGCGCTTCCGCCTTCGTGCGGAGACAGGTCAAGCACGATTCTCATATCGCCGGAACGTTTCAGATAGCCTTCGGATTCCATGCGGTTTAAGATCGGTAACAGGTACCTGCGGGAGAGTCCCGTGCTTGTTCGCGCGTCGGTGATGCTGATTTGCGTCCCCGGCTTTTTGCCTTTGACGATCGCACGGGCAAGTCTCCGGTAAGCTTCAGCTGCCAGAAACACCGCGCCGTCCAACGATACCGCGTAGCCGAGCGCGCAGAGTCTCTTGAGCTCTTTTTCCGCGCCGGCTGTTTTCAACTTTGACCGGCTCAAACCCGTATCACCTGCCTCTTGCAGATCCTTGAACAGTTTTCTGCCGAAAGGAGAAGTGTTCGGTTCGTCGCGCTTGTTGTCACCGTCAGTGGTCATCTTCCGTAGTGCTCCGAATCCTGTTGAATTCATAATATCCTAGGTTACAGGCGGTAAGAACAAGTGTATTGCGGGCTTTTGACGCCCTTGAAACGCCTTTTTTGGCTATTTCAACAGAATTCGGATCAGTAATTTTTTTTATTGACCTACAGCGATTTTGACGCTACTATAGGGACGGTGTTTGATACCGGCAGGACGTTCATCGTAATCCAAGCTGCCGGTAAAGTGTTCTAATTAGTCGGCTGCCAGTGTTAAAGTCAAGTTGCATTCTGCTCGGATTAAAGGTCCCCGCAATTTACCACCTGTTAACTCAGGAAGTGCCAAATAATTGAACCACATTAACAACTCATGGTGCGTTACCACATGTAAGATGGTAGCATCGCTAAGGAAGTGAAAATGGCAAAGAAGATCTACGTCGGGAATTTGAGTTTTTCGACAACGGAAGACTCGCTGAGTGACACCTTCGCCCAATATGGCGAAGTGGTCTCCGCCGTCATCGTTACCGACAGGTACACAGGTAGGTCGAGAGGCTTCGGCTTCGTAGAAATGCAGGACGACAACGCGGCTGATGCGGCGATCTCTGCACTCGACGGGCAAGAGCTCGACGGCAGAAACCTCCGTGTGAACGTAGCAAATAGCAAGCCCCGCAGATCGGGCGATTTCTAGGCGCGTACTAAGCACGACAGCTGGAGACCGGCCGGCGCTGATATATGCTCCGGCCGGGTCCGGCACTAACCGACGTTTCCCCTTTCTTACGGCAGCAGGTCTTTTTCCATAGCAAAGACAGTGCCGTAGTTTGTGTCTCTCTCTTTTCCTACTATCCTGTAGCCGCGGTTTTCGTAGAATTTTTGAGCCGTCAGGCTTGCATCCACTCTTATCGTACGTACGCCCGACGATTTTGCCGTTTCTTCGACAGACGCAAGCAACCGCGATCCGACTCCTCTTCTCTGCCTGTCAGGCGCGACAAAAAAGGCGTAAATTGTATCGCCCTTCAGACTGACTGTTCCATCAATCACCTCACCGGTCACATGGACGTAGACCCGCCGCCGCAAGGTCATGTCGCGTAAATAATCGAACGAATATTGCCGAGATAAATTTTGTATGACGTTCATGTCGTAATCGAAGCTGTTGGACACCAACAGCGTGTTTCGGATGAGAGAGCTTAGCCGTTCGATTTCACCATAGCGTGCTCTCCGTATGATTCCCCGGTCAGTTTTCACCGGCTAAGGCTCCTTTTTGCCCGCACTTGTTGTCTAGATCGGCATGGACTACACTAAAACTTCACGCAGGAACCTGATGGACAGAGACGGCGTTTTTCTTATCGAATACCGGGCCGGGTCGGCCTACTTAACCGTGAATCCGCCCGAGGGCAGTGGAAGACCGGTCTATCTCGAAGACGTCATCAACCGGATGAAGATCCTTGGCGTTTCCACGATCTGCGCCGATGTGGTAGCGGGAGCGGTCAACCGGTCAGATGGCGAGGCCGTCGAGCTCATCGCCTGGCCCCGCGGAGCCGATCTCATGTCGAAAGTCGACATATCCGTGGCCGGGGATCTTATGTCCGCCACATTTCGATTGAGCGCTCCCAAGAAAGGTGGAGGCGTGCCGACGATCGAGGAAATCAAGGGAGAGCTGAAATCCGCCGGTGTTGTGTGGGGAATCAAGGAAGACGAAATTGCGAGGATGATAGAAAACGGTGTCTACGATACCGATCTATGCGTTGCCTCGGGCCGCGTGCCAAAAGCGGGGTTACCACAAAGGGCGGAGTTTTCATTTGTCCAGGACCCGGGGAAACCGTATGTATTTCGTGACGACGGGAGTGTGGACCTAAAGGAGCTTAACTTCATTCAGAACCGGAAAAAAGGCGACGTGCTGGCAACCATCGTGGAAGAGGAGAATCCGGTACACGGTATGAACGTTCTTGGGCAGGAGCTCCCGCCGCCGCCGGCTCCCCGGGGCAAAGTGATCAAGGCGGGTAAGAACACAGCTTTCACGGAATCCGGAGACAAGATTATTGCGCTGATCGACGGAAATGCCTATCTCAAGGGAAACGCGGTGTGCATAGAGCCTGTGGTGCGTGTGCAGCGAGTCGACTATGAGACCGGAAACGTGAGATTCCAGGGTTCGGTGATCGTCCGTGAAACTGTAGCAGACGGGTTTGTCGTCGAAGCCGACGGGGCTGTGGAGATCGGAGAGTTTCTCGGCCGTGCCGCGGTGCGGGCGGGACGGGACGTGCTTCTTCGTGGCGGCATGAACGGCGACGGCGCCGGAACCGTGCGGGCAGGCGGGTCGATTCGCGCAAAGTACATCGAACACGCGCGTGTCTCCTGCGGCGGGAACCTGATAGTCGACGAGTTGCTCATGCATACCGATTTTGTGACCGAAGGCAATCTCGTCATGCGCGGGAGGCGGGGTGAGCTTCTGGGTGGTAACGGCGTTGTCGCGGGGAATATCTGGGTCAAGCAACTCGGCAGCACGTCGGAGGTACCTACGAGAATTTCCATCGGTATCAAACCCGCAAGGCTCAGCGCGTACATCGTCATAAAACAGGATCTTGAAAGGCTTGCTATCGAGTTGGATGAAGTGAACCGGTTGATTGCAGGATCGAAGAAAGCCGGCGGGATCGAAGAGAAAAGACAGGATCTCGAAGCAGCGGTTCGAGAAAAGAAAAGACTCCTCATCGTCGAGCGCGCGAAACTGACTCCCGCTCCTTCGACGATCGCGGTCATAGAAGACGAAGCTTATCCCAAATCCGTTGTGGCTTTTGGGGAGGAAGAGTTCAGGGTTACAAATACCTCGGTGAAGAAAACCATTTTGCGGTACAGTGGCCGAACAATAATAGAGAGCGGGTTCAATCCCGCGGAGCCCCCCGATTTCCCCTGGTTTGAAAGTTGAGTTGCCGCGCGCCCGGCCGTGACGCTATCCGATCAGGATGCCGATGCCGGTCAGCACGGGCGTGAGGTTGACCACAATCACGTTGAGTCCCAGGCTCGGGGTCAGCTTACGGGTATCCGCGTTGAAACGAACCGCGCCGGCAAACGCCGCGACGGCGACCGGAAGTGTGACGAGACCCAATAGACTCCAGGCGGGGAAAACAGACAAGCCCGCGCCGATGCAGATAACCGCATAGCAGAGCAGGAGAAAGACCCCGTACACGGCCACGCCGGTTTTTCGACCGTAAGCGATGATGATGTTTCTTCTTCCCACCGATTTATCCTGCTCAACGTCGGGAAACTGGTTTAGAAGCAGAAGGTTGCTCACCAGAAAAAGCGGTATCAGTGAAGCGAGGAGCGCGGCCGGGGTAACCGGGGCGCCCAGGGCGACATGCGTGCCCAACACGATACAGGTGCCGAAACCGAGGCCCGGTGCAAGGAGGCAGATCAACGGTCGCCGAACGATCCAGGGAGTGTACAGCGCCACGATGAGAACACCGGTTCCACCGACGGCGAGAAGAAGCAGTCTCCCTGAAAGAACGAAGTAGAGCCCAAGCCCGGCGGCCGCCGCCGTCGCCGAGATGCCGAGAATAAGCGCCGCGGTCGCAAGGCCCGGACGGTTCTGGAGTGTGCCGCTCCCGCCGCTGAAGGGCGTCCGTACCGTCTTGGCGTCAAGCCCGCTTTTCCAGTCGTGATACTCGTTGAAAACGTTGACACCGATATGTGCGAGGATTGCACCAAGAAAAACGTAAAGCATCTCCCACCACGGTATGCCGATACCCGCAAGTTGTGCCGTCGCTACGCCCGGAAGAACGCAAGCCGGGCCGAGAATAAGAAAGGGTAAACGCATGGTGCCGGTGAGTTTCATTTCTCGTCCTCCGTCCGCTGCCGGCTCGGGTATCCGGGGCGCTTTTTTTTCAGATGAGCGGGCGTCATCCGGTTGACTGCGACCTTGAAGGCAAAGCGCATGATTCTTTCGGTGGAGACATCCGGGCCGTATCGTTTTTTCGCTATGAGGACAATCGCCTTGAGCGCATCCTCACTCAAGACCAGATAGATAAACCGGTCGCGCTCCTGTGGCGTCATGTCGTCATAGGAAACCAGGATGACTCCTCCCCAACCGTCGCCTATTTTACGGACATGGCGAAATCTCTGCCAAAGTCCAGGGCTTTTTCCAAGTCCTCTTCGGT
>JAFGHN010000320.1 GCA_016930115.1 Spirochaetales bacterium
ATGCTCACGACCTTGCTCTTACCGACTTCAGGAACCGCGCGGGTGGCGGGATACGATGTCGTTAAGCAATCAAGAAATGTTCAGCGGCAGATCGGCTTCATATTCGGCGGCGAACGCGGTTTGTACTGGCGCCTGTCAGGTCTCGACAACTTGCGATATTTCGCCACGCTGTACGGTATCGATCCGGACGTGTCGAAAAGGCGTATACCTTTTCTCCTCGAGCTTGTCGGTTTGACGGGGCGGGAGAAGGAACGGGTTGAAGGCTATTCCCGGGGCATGAAACAGCGGCTCCACGTAGCCCGAACCTTGCTTCACGATCCGCCGGTGCTTTTTCTCGATGAGCCAACCATCGGCCTCGATCCCGTCGGCGCGCGGGGATTCAGGCAGGTGATCAAGAATCTCCAGGCGGAAAAAAAGACGATCCTTCTCACGACTCATTACATGTACGAAGCCGACCTGCTCTGCGAACGTATCGCGGTGATCGATCACGGGAGAATTGTTGCTCTCGATACCCCGGGCCGCCTCAAGGAGGTGGTGAGCGATCTTTCGGTCATCGAAATCGAGCTATTCGGTGTGCCCCAGGATGCCCTGGCATCCGTCAGAGTGCTGCCCGGGATAGACGCCGTCTCTCTCGAAGACAAGGATCAACGCCAGACCCTCACGGTCCAGACAAAGCGCGGAAGCGAAGCGGTACCGCAGCTGTTGCGGGCGCTTCACGGTTACAGGATGGGACGGGTGCAGGTGCGTGAACCGACCCTCGAAGATGCCTACGTCAGGCTGGTGGGTGGCGATTCATGAAACGGGAAATCAAACGACGCGGCAAGGCGCGCGCCGCCGTTATTATCCGTGTCATGGAGATGACGCTGAAGCAGAACCTTACCGACGGCTTCGTTATCTTCACCGTGCTCATACAACCGCTCCTGGTGGCGCTTCTTGGAATCTGGATGCTCCAGGACAAAGGTCCGGAGTACGCAATCTATATCGTCGTGGGCAGCGGTATGTCCGGGCTGTGGAGCAGCCTGGTATTTATATCGGGCAACGCGGTCAATGTGGAACGCTGGTTCGGTACGTTGGAAACCCTCATCGGCGTACCCACGCCCCTTTCGGCAATCGTTTTCGGCAAGAACCTCGCCCACGTGCTGCAAAGCCTCGGGTCAATCCTGCTCTGCTACGTGCTTGCATCCGCGTTCTTCGGGTATCCGTTGACCGTGGCCATGCCGCTGCCCTTTGCGGTCTCACTGCTCTGCGTAGTGCTGGCCTTTATCTGCTTCGGCCTTCTCATCGCTCCTCTGTTTGTGTTGAATCCGCAGATTGCCAGTTTCCAGAATGGTCTTGAGTTCCCGGTCTATGTGGTGAGCGGGTTTCTTTTCCCCATCGCGATGCTGCCGCTCTGGACGGTTCCCATAAGCTACGCGCTTCCCACGTACTGGGCGGCCAAAGCGATGCACGCCTCGGCAAGGGCTTCCGAAACCTTGGGAAGCATCGCGTTTTCATGGCTGGTACTTCTCCTGACCAGCGTCGTGTACGCGGGAATAGGGGTGATTCTTTTCAGAGTCGTGATAAGAAAAGCAAAGGAAAAGGCCACGCTTGATGCGTTCTGATAGTATTTCCGGCAGTTTCAATAGAAGGTTTTCGCTCATAAAAAATGCACGACTTTTTTCGCAGGGTGCCTACCTTTCCTATATTGCCCTCTTCCACTGGCTGCAGCCCGCGCCCTACCTGGCTTCAAAAATAGTGATGCCCCTGGCCCAAATGTTCTTCTTCGTTTTCCTGGGCACTTTCGGATCTGAAACACTCCCTGCAAGTTTCTTTGTCATCGGTAACGCCATGCAGATGGCCGCCGTAAGCGGCATCTACGGGGTTACTATGGCGATTGGAGGCGACAGGTGGGAGGGCACCCTCGTCTATCTCTTCGGGACGCCGGCGCCACGAATGTCGATATTCCTCGGGCGGGCGTCGGCGCATATTCTTGACGGCATTCTTGGAATCATCATCGGTTTCTTCTGGGGATGGTTATTGCTGGGGCTCGATCTCGGGTCCACCAACTTCGCGTTGCTGGCGCTCGCGGTGGTTGTTACCGTGTTCAGCACCTCCGGCCTGGGCCTTGTGATGGGATGCGTCGGTCTCATAACGCGGAACGTGATGTTTGTAAATAATACGATTTATTTCTTGCTGCTCCTGCTATCGGGCGCCAATGTCCCGCTCGACCGTCTTCCGGGCTGGCTGCGCGGGGTATCGCGTTCGCTGCCGCTTTCGCGGGGCATAGAGGCCGCAAGGCTCATCATCTCCGGTGGTGAGACGGGCCGGGCACTCACACTGCTCGCCGGCGAGGCGGCCGTCGGGGCCGCCTACCTGGTGGTGGGCTATCTGCTCTTCAGCGGCTTTGAGAAGGCGGCAAAACGACGGGGCTCGCTGGAGGTGGCATGACCGCTGGTTGACCGGTGCCATTCCGATGGTGGACCAGCCTGGTCCCGGCTCTGGCGGCGTGCAAAGAGCAACTATCCTTTTATGACACCGAGCGGTCGCATTTTGGCTACCTTTTCCGCAAGTCCCGCCGCATGAACCACTTCAACCACCGAGGAGACGTCCTTGTAGGCTTCGGGCATCTCCTCTCTCAGGGTCTCTTTGCGTCTCGCCTGCACGAAAATTCCTCTGTCGGCGAGCTCCCGGGCTATAGAGCGGTCTTTTGTCAATCGTATCGCCTGGCTTCTGCTCAACACCCGGCCTGCGCCGTGACAGCATGACCCGAAACTCTCTTCCATGGCGCGATGAGTCCCCGCCATGACGTAAGAGTTGGTTCCCATGTCCCCCGGGATCAGCACCGGCTGACCTACAGCCTTATACGGTTCGGGGACAAGCGGATGGCCCGGCGGAAGCGCGCGGGTGGCGCCCTTTCGATGAACGCAGAGTTTCATCTGCCCGCCGTTCACCGTATGGGTTTCGATTTTTGCGATGTTGTGGCAGACGTCGTAGAGAAGATTCATTTTCAGATCGTTGGAACTCATTGCCAGAACGCTTTTAAAGGTCTCACGGGTGTAATGCATGAGTATCTGCCGGTTCGCCCAAGCATAGTTGGCGGCACAGGCCATCGCCGATAGATATTTCCGTCCGATATCGGATTTGAGCGGAACGCAGGACAGCTGCCGGTCCGGCAGCTCGAAGTGCAACTCGTTCACCCTGTCACGCATCTCCTTGAGATAATCATCGCAAATCTGATGGCCAAATCCCCGGGAGCCTGTGTGAATAAGCACGGTGAGCTGCCCCTCAAAAAGGTTGTACGCATCTGCCGCTCGCCTGTCATAGATCTCCTCAACCTCCTGCACCTCCACAAAATGGTTGCCCGAGCCGAGGGTACCCAGTTCATCGTAGCCTCTTGTATATGCCCGCTCGCTCACCGCATTGGGATCCGCCCCGCCCATCACGCCTCCGTCTTCAGTCCGCTGCAGGTCCCCTTCCGTGCCAAATCCCGCACGCACCGCCCAGGAGGCGCCGTTACGGGAGACATCAAAGGCTTCTTTTTTTGATAACCGTATTTTGCCGCGGGATCCGACGCCCGAAGGAATAGCCCTGAAAAGCCCGGCGGTCAGTTGTTTGAGTGCAGGTTTCACATCACGGGCGAGGAGCGCCGTTGTGATAAGCCGTACGCCGCAGTTGATGTCGTAGCCCACACCGCCGGGCGATACAACTCCTTCATCCATGTCAAACGCCGCGACCCCGCCTATCGGAAACCCGTAACCCCAATGTATGTCCGGCATGGCAATCGAGTATCTTACTATTCCCGGTAATTGGGCGACGTTGGCAACCTGCTTGAGGCTTTGGTCCTCCTGCATACTGTGTACCAAGTCAGATCTCGAGAATATCAGCCCGGGAACACGCATCGGACCCTGCTTTGGTATGAGATATCGCCATTCATCTATCTTTTCTAGTTTTATTTCCATCGAGGTATCCCGGACACGCGCCGCCTTTCGATTTCACGCCCGCCGGAATCGATCCGCCCGGCTATGCCCGCTCACAACTTAATCAGCAGAAGACCTAAATATCAAATATCACCTGCGCTTTCCAGATACTGCCGGTCTCTTCTACACGGATGCCATGAAAGGTCACCGCCTTTATCTCCCTGAGAACCTCCTGACAATCCGGATTGAAGTCAGTCATGACGAGCTCAGCCTTGATACTGGTATCATCCATATCTGCTATTATCGCCGCGGTAGTAACCAGCCTCTCGCCGGCAAACAGATACAGCACTTCGCCGAGCCAGCGCACCATGAGGTCCGGGTAATCCTCGGCATCGATTGTAAACCGCCGCTTTTTTTTCTTTGATCCTGAATCACCGCTCACCATGATGTCGGTCATGGCGAGAGCCGCAGCCGCGAAGAGTGACTTCACGTCTTTCGCGTATACAACAATGCCTATATCCGCCGTGTGATCTAAGATCTCATATCTTGAATCGCAGTCTTTCATAATTTTTCCGCGCTTGAGCGCGTCGCTTCATCGAGACCTCTACCGGAGTCTACCGTCAACTATCTACCCGCGGGCGTTTTTTTGCCGCCGGAGTTTTCGTACGAGCGAAAATATCCCTTGCAAAAGCAACAACCCGACCACCAGGTACACCCACCAAGGCATATTTCTTCCGAAAACGAGGACATAAAGATAGGGAATTGCCGTCGCAGCGAGGAAGACCGAGCTCCATCGGACAATGAGATCGGACTTCCGCGCCGCTATCGCGCGCGCAAGACGATAGATCGAGTAGTAGAAGAACGGCGCGCAGACCACGAGAAGTATGAGAAATATGTAAGGATGCACCGCGTATTCAGCCCTCACCGCCTCCGCTCTTTCGGCGATAAGGTGTATGAGCTTATCCCACATCCGAATTTCTCCTCGGATTATATTATATACGAAAAACGCCGCGATTGGCTGTGGACGCATTCGTCACATAGCTCCGGTTC
Source organism: Spirochaetales bacterium (assembly GCA_016930115.1). Taxonomy (GTDB): domain Bacteria; phylum Spirochaetota; class Spirochaetia; order ARS1246; family ARS1246; genus JAFGHN01. Next base: position 4,947 of record JAFGHN010000320.1, read on the forward strand.
GCGCCGCATGGTTACAAAAGCGCAATGTCGCCCGTAAGTAATAATCCGTCCCTTCTTCATAGCTGCCCGTATGATTCAAAACGAGAAACTAAATCGCGGAGCTATCGAGAACATATAGGCGTACCGGGGATAAAAAGCATTTACTTTGCCGGAGTTAACGCCAATTTTTAAATTGGCGGAAATCGACAGCCAATCGAATGTCTGAAGATTTAGGCCGATCTGGTAGGCTCCGTGCGTTTCAAATGTAACCGTAGCGCATGCATACAGGTCGAGAAATTCGGCGGCTCTAAATACCACGGCTGCCCCCGCATGGCATGGCCATAAGATCAACAGCTGTGAATACGGCACGAATGCCAGGCCGCCAAGAACAAAGAGCGATACAGGAAGGTCGTTTGTAAAAATACCAATAACATCAATTTTTCCGTCAATACCAATGTAGAAACCGTTGAAAGCATGGCCTGATAATCCAAGTTCCAGCCAATCGTTAGGCGAATACCCTCCATAAGCGAATATCAAATCCGGCGAAACGCTGAAATGCCATTTTCCGGGATCCCATTCCGTTCCAACCGAGATTACTACCCGTCTACTATGAATGGAACACAGTAAATGCGTCTCACTTACAACCGGCAGCCAAGACATGACGGGCGTCGGTTGGACCGGGCCTGTAATAAAAATCAGCACGCAGATCCAGGACAGCCTACGCATGATCCCTTTAGTATAGCGAAATACCGTTATCGCTGCAAAAAT
>JAFGHN010000062.1 GCA_016930115.1 Spirochaetales bacterium
CGCCGGAGAAAACTGTATCAGGAGAGAAACATGTTCTACGAGTTCAGACAGTACAAGATGGTGGATCCGAGCAAGCGCAAGGAATGGGTGAAGTTCATGGAGGAGGAAATTATCCCCTTTCAGGTTTCAAAGGGAATGGTGGTTCTCGGAAGTTTTGTGGATGAGGAAGACCCGAGCCTTTACTATTGGATTCGCCGGTTCAAGAATGAAAAGGAGCGCGAGCGGTTGTATAAGGCCGTCTACGAGAGCGATGAATGGAAGAAAAACTATTCGCCCCGGATTCCCGCTTTGATGGACCGTAAGGCGATCGTGGTAAAGCGAATTGTCCCGACAGGGAAGTCCGTGCTTCAGTAGGGACGCAGGAGACCGCGCGCGGCCGGTAAGCGGCGGAGGCCGCACTCGCTGCCGGCCGCCCTCATCGCGCTATTTGTCGCCAAGCACGCAAACGACGAGCAAGCCCGGGCCGGTATGGGAGCCGATGACCGGCGTCATGGTTGACACGTGGATGCGCTCCCGGGGGTGAAACTGGCTCAGGCGATCGATCATCAGCTCAGCTTCATCGGGTGATTGGGTGTGTTCAACACCCAATTCTTCGATGTGCGAAAAACCACCGGCGAAAGAGACAAGCTTGTCGACGGCCTTGGCCCTGTTTGTCGCAGCGCCCACGGGTCTTACCGCGCCGTCTTTCAGACCGATGAACGGGTGCACTTTCAAAGCCGATCCGAGAAACGCCCGCGCCTTTCCTATCCTTCCCCCGCGGTACAGATACTCAAGGGTTCTGAAGGTGGCAAGCAGGTGCGCGCGCCTGGACGCCTCTTTCGCTACTTCCACGGTCTCTTCGATAGACGCGCCTTGACTTGCGGCTTGTGCCGCCTTCATCGCTACAAAACCTTCAATCATGGCGGCGCAAGTGGAGTCGACAACCTCTACCCTGTTTCCGCCCTTTGCCATCGTTTTTGCCGTGACCGCGGCGTTGTAGGTACCGCTTAATTTCTCGGAAAGTGTTATCACCACCACGTCGGATCCTTCGCAGGCGAGCTGATCGTACGCTTCAGCGAAACGCGCCGCCGGGGGAAACGCGGTGGCGGGAAAGTGGGGTGATGAGTCGAGCAGGGTGTAGAATTCCGCCACAGAAAGATCGACGCCGTCCCGATACTCTGCTTCGCCGAAGCGGAGGAGAAGGGGCACCACAACGATGCCAAGTTCTTCTACGATGTGCCGCGGCAGGTCCGCGACGCTGTCGGTAATCACCTTTACGGACATTTTGTCTCTCCCGGGTGAGCATGGTATCATAGGAAAGCTCGCGGCGAAACATGTTTTTTTGTATGTCGCGAAACAAGGAGCCACGATGAAAATACCGCCTGTCACTATTTTTCTGCTGATGATCATGACGCCGGGCCTGTTAGCCCAGGAGGAACGGGGAGTGAGCTTCGGCATACACCTGCTCGGCGGCGGACGATACGACAACGTCCGGATGTGTGTGGGATCACCGCCGGGCGTACCCGGCGGCCCGATCGGTGAGTTTTATTTCGACGTGAAGGTTCCGGTCAGCGAAAAGGGAACGGTGGTCTTCAATATCCCGCTGTTCCGCCCCGTCATGTTCGGTGTTGCATTCAAGATGCTGCAGCTCGAGCCGCTCGTGACGTATGAGCACTTGCTCGGCGGCGATACCGGCGCCAGGCCGGTCATCGGAGGGGGCGCAGGCATCATCTTCCACTACGGGCCTGACTACAACTCTTCACCCGACGACAGGGGAGAGTCTTTTTTCTCCATCGGCCCAATTGTCCACGGTTTTGCCGGGTTCGCGATAGGGGAAAGCAATTTCACATCGGGGATAAGAGGCTTCTTTTCGCCTCTGTTCACACCTGACAGACCCAGGGGAGTCGTCGCCGGCGGCGGGGTTGAAGTGCACTACGATTTTTAGATAAGTTTCGATTTCCGGCGCGCTATGAGCCGGTCTTGCGCCGCTCGGCGCGCGGCAGACCGCCGGGCCCTGGAGTCGCGTGAGGAGGAAGCAATGAAAGAACTGTTACCCGAAATAAGAGAGAGACGGGCATACCGGGCGATGTCGGACAAGCCCGTGCCCGATAAAGTCGTTTCCCGGATCATGGAGGCGGCCGTCCTTGCTCCTTCCTGTTTCAACAACCAGCCGTGGCGTTTCATCGTTGTGCGGGAAGCCGGAGTGCTGGGAAGAGTAAAGGAGCACCTTTCATCGGGCAACTACTGGGCAAAAGCGGCGCCGCTTATCGTGGCTGTGTGTACGCGGGCGGACTTTGACTGTCAGCTTTCCGCCGGGCGTGATTACGCTTTCTTCGACACGGGGATGTCCGTGGCCAACATGCTTCTCCAGGGTGTCCGGGAAGGTTTATATACTCATCCGATCGCGGGATTCAGCCCGCTACCGATAAAGGAAATCCTCCAGGTACCGGAGGATGTCACGTTGCTGACGCTGGTGATATTCGGCTATCCCGGGGAGACATTGGCGCTGAATGAAAAGCATCAGGAAGCGGAGGCCTCAGGCAGGCAGCGCAGGGCCATCGACGGGAATGTCGCCTACGACCGCTGGCCAGGCTCCTGGGTGTAGCCGGCCGCCGGCTGAAAACGGCTCAGGAAATCGACCAGCACGTCGTTGTGGCTGCCGCCCTGTGGGACATCGGTATGTAACATCGCCAGATACTGCGATCTGATGAAATCCTTTATTTCCCCTGCGTTTTCAGGAGCGCCGTCTTTGCTTGCGAACAGATCGTCTATGAATGAAAGCGCCTCCTCTTGAGTGAACTCATCCCGGAGCATCGTCATAAAATAAAGGGCGGCGGGGATACAGTTCACGCTGTGTTGTTTCATAAAGAGGATACTTTCGGTAATCTCCACGGCCTTGTTGTACACGAGCTCCTTTTGCGTCTTGTACCGCTCGCCGTTGCCGGTGCTGAACTTTCCAATGAGCCTCCAGACGTTCATGTAATTGGAGACCACCAGAAGGACGTGGAGACTCGGGACGCAGTGGACGTGCGGATCAACGGCATGAAGGAGCTTGAATTTGGCCGTTTTCAGGTACCTGGGGCGCTTTGTCGTCGACTGGCAGCGCCGGTATATCTTTCCGGCTTCGTAGTAGAGCTCCGCCACGTTGTACATGAAATCCCGGATATCAGGGAGGGTTTCGTTACCGAACTCTTTGTAGAGAAAATACGCGCAACGGATCCAGAAGGGATAAAAATCGAGGTAGGTGTGCACATACTCCGGCCTGAACGGGATCGTCTCGTCGAGAGGGTGGTCCACCGATACAACCGGCCTTTTCGACAGCCGGAACTTTGTAGTGAACTGCGGAATGAAAAACTCGGTCATCGCCGAAGCGAAGAGGCGCCAGGCTGAGAAAAAAGTGACCCGGTGGGTCAACGCAACCCAGAACATCTTCAGAAAATTTATGCTTTCTATATCGAGATGAGAAGACATAATCGGTTTTCCTCTTAATAGCCCGGTCGCCTGTGCCCGCAGAGCATGTTCTGGTAACAACGCACGCAACCTGGAAAAAGGCCATTCGGGCTGTTTTTTAACACGCTCCTGAAACGCTGCGCCCGCTCGTTGTTGTAAATATCGAAAAACTCGTCATCCATGATGTTGCCAAGAACATAATCGGGATAATCCGCGCAAAAATGGACGTTTCCGTTATAGTCTATATTGGCTTGAGACCAGGGGACGGTGCAGTTGTCCCTGACGATGACATCCAGGTCCGAATAGTATTCACCGATCTTGTCGGGGTTAATTACGGGTACCGTGATGATGGGATAACCGTTGTCGGTTGCGTGGACTTTTTTAAGGATCTCCTTGAATTTCTCTCCGTCGATTCCTTCGTTGAAGCCGGTGTTATACGCAGGAAGGCAGGTTATTTCGGTATCGAGCTCACGTCGCATGAACTGCCGGTGTCTTTCTATCACCGCATCGTTTGTGTAGGTGCCAAGGTTAATGATGTGCCACGAGAGCCCGAAATCCGCCGCCGCTACCGCCAGGTCGTGCAGATAGAGGTAATTCATGTTACTCACCGTGGTGACGATGCCCATGTAGGGCAGGTGAGCCTTGTACTTTCGTTTCGCCTCGTTGATTGCGTTGAACCCTTCCACAACCCTGCGGTAGGAGCCTTTCCCGCGAATAGCGTCGTTCACCTCCTCAAAACCGTCAAGGGAGACAAAAATGCCGTGCCATTTGTTTTTCACGATCCTATCGGCGTGCTCGGCGAGGAAAGTGCCGTTTGTATTGACGCTCAACAGGCATTTCCTGTCGGTGATGTACTCGGCAAGATCCATGAAATCCGGATACATGAACGGCTCGCCGCCCCACATATAGAATACGGGCTTTTTGGGCGCTATCTCGTCTACCAGCTTGTAGTATCTCTCGACCGGAACGATCTTTTTTGATTCCTCGAGGGCGTATGCGCCTTTGAGAACACCCTTCACGCCGCGCTGGCCGCACATGACGCATCGTAAGTTGCACAACGGGGTGATGCGGAAATAGATCAGCGACAGCTCCTTGGTTGTGGTCTCCCTGAATCTCCTGTCGACAGCGATTGATTTCCTTGCCGTAAGGAAAGACATCGCCATATTGGCCGCCATGCCGGGATTTTGTCTGACTATTTTGGGAACGAGGGAGAAATTAGTCTTCAAATCCAATCCTTCTTTCTTGAAGTGCTCGTTATTATACCACAACGCGGCCGGGGAACATATCTAACAGAATTCTAACGGATAATCCAGCCCATACCCGCGTGTATGATTGCGGCCTTTGGCCGCGACGGTATCAACGCGACAACAAAAACGAGCACCTTGTTCGCAATTCCCGCCGTGACTCTCGCTTTTCCCTTGAACATCGCTCGCAGCCCGATCTTAGCAACGGCGGCGGGCGGGAGCGATCCGCGGCTCGACAGCTTGAGATATGCAGGATTACCGATTCCCGCGTTGGCATCAAAGCTTGTACTGACAAAACCCGGTACAAGGCAGGTGACCCGGACACCCGTGTGTTTCAGCTCGCGGCGGAGCGCGAGAGAAAAATCGTGAACGTATCGCTTGCTTGCGGCATAACTTGCGAAGTAGGGCGTCGGCTGATTGCCCGCGAAAGAACCGACATTCAGGATATGTCCCCTTCCTTTCTCCTTCATCCTTGCGGCGAACCTGCTGGATAGCGTGGTGAGGGAGACGATGTTCAAGGTAAGCATGCCCTCGATTGTTCGAGGATCCTGATCCATGCTCGCTCCGAACATCCCGACACCCGCGTTGTTGATAAGGATATCGATATCGAGCCCTCTGGTTTCACATTCTTCGTACAGTGTACCGGCGCTTCCCGGAACCGACAGATCGATCGGAATCACTTCAGCGGAAATCCCGAATTCCGCCTCGATCTCCGCTTTGAGCCCGTTCAGCTTTTCCACGTTGCGGCTTGCGAGCACCGGTAGGATGTTCCTCGAGGCGAGCTGTTTCGCGAACTCCTTCCCGATGCCGGAAGAGGCGCCGGTTACCAGCGCAGTCGACGCCATCAGCGCACCGTCTCCTTTTCGAGCGTTTTTGCCGAGCTGTTTGGGGACCCTTCGGCCGGAACGACGAAATCCAGGGATTCGGGCTTGTTGCGAAAACGAAGAACATTCACCATGAAGATGTTGAGCTTGCTGATGATATTCGGCGGAAGCAGGTTACCGTCGACTTCCACGGACAACATCGGGTAGCGTTTTTCCCTTGCCCAGGGATAGTAGATTCCCTCGATCACTCTTCCGATGAGGCAGGCAAACGGGGAAATGTTGATCACTCCCGAATAGCCCTCTTCCATCGCTGTTGCCGCAACGCCGCTGGAAACCGCGATCTCGGAGCTCAGCTCGTGGCTCAGGAAGTTGGCTTCAGTGTTCGCCATGATCTTTCTCATGTTATGAGGCGTGTGCGGCAGGAGCCGGCTTTTCGTAAGCACACGGCCCACCTTCCGTTCAACACGGTGTTTCCACCATTTCTCGATTTGCAGGACCACATACTCTTTCATCTCGGGAGAAAACAGACGTTTTCGCAAAGGTATAAGGGCGATACGGTTTTTCAGCCTGTACTCCCTCACAAAGTCCACGTAGTGGATCCATTCGCCCACGCCTGATGCCTTCCCGATGATTCCCTTTTCACTCAGCAGCCGCACCAGCTCATCCACGGCAAAGTCGTCGCGACGAACGTAAATTTCGCCGACGATGAGCACCTTGGCGCAATCCGCGAGCTCCCGCTGACGGGGAATCTCACTCACCTCACGCGCAGCCCGCTTCAGGACCGGGAAGATCTTCCGGATGTCTTTCTGCGCCGTATCGATGATCTCTCCCCACAGCTGCTTGAATTGCGCGAGTGCGTCCTCCTTGTTCACCGCGCAGGTGCGTAGGGTCGTCTGGATGTCCTTCAGCATGTCCGAAATCACAAGACCGTACCAGGTGTGCCTTGAAAAATGAGGGCCCAGCTCGTTGTATGAGTTGTCGGCGCTCATGGTGACAACCACGACGTTCTCAAGCCGCAGATCCCGGAACAAGTTCTGGTAGAAGACGTAGTACTGGCCCGTCCGGCACGGCCCGGTGGTGACGGGTACGAAGACGAGGTAAATTTCGTCCTTCCTGTATTCTTCAGACATGAGAAATTTGAGCACGCTTCCCAGCACGAGGTGCGTGGGGACGCACTCCTTTCCGGACGCGTAGCTCCGCGCGAGGTGAAGCGTTTCAGCGTCGGACACCGGGAGCACCTTTGCCTCGTGGCCGGTGGATCTGATGATTGCGGCCATGAGCCTGGTCGACAGGTCACCCATATTGGAAAGGAGCATCTTTACCCGCGGATTGTTTCTGTAGGGGATCTCTTCACCGGTGGCGGTATTGAGAATATAAAGGGGCTTTCCCTTCTCATTGATAAAGCGCAGACCGTTGTCATAGCGTTCTTCGGTGAGATCGGACTTCTTGATGTTGTAGCCTTCGATGATGTCAAGAAAAGCTTCAACCCTTGTATCGATCCCGGCGTCCGCGGAATGAGAATCGAGCTCGAGGATCAGGAACGGCTTTGTGCCCATGAGCCACTTGACGTAGTGAAGCATGAAAGAATCCGGGGCACAGGAAAAATTCGAAATATACGCGACGTAAAGGTTAGGCTCCCCTGCGAGCAGCGCCGTCGCCTTCATGTTCTGCTGCCCGTAGTACCAGTACATGTTTTCGAAGATCTCTTCGCCCTCAAAGGGAAGGATATCGAAAGGCACGATGGTGTATCCGCGTGTGGTGAATTTTCGCGGTATGCCCATGTTCGCGTTGGACGTAAAGGCGTTGTAGGGGCGGCCGAAAAGGACGATAACCGGTTTGGCGGCGTTCCGGGCGTCTTCGAGAGCCTCTCTGCCAAGCTCGGCGGCTTTTTGAAAATACTCCTGCTGTTTGTCATACGCAATGTTGAACGCCGCTTCCGATTCGGCCGCGCTGATACCGAGTTTCGCGCCGAGTTGTACAAAGAAGCTCAAAGCCTTCGCCTTGCCGAACTTGAAGCTCACGACCACCGGTAGCCATTTACTCTCAGGTACTTCGGGAAAGGCTTTTTTCAGGTAGTAAGGCAATCCTTGCGTGATCGGGCAGGTGGTTGCGTGTACCTTTTCCTCAAAGCTCGGCATGTCGCGGAAATGAGGAACAAAGATGTAATCGACACCCTTGTTGAGGATGTCCTGCACCGCGCCGTGAGCGATCTCGGCTGGAAAGCAGTAGTTGCTTTCGACGCGAGCCAACCCTTCGTGCTCGACCTTGTCCGATCGTACCGTCTTGATCCCGAGGGAATGAAAGAACCACGAGTAGAGCGGGTTGAGGCTGTATACGGAGAATGCGGAGGGTATCCCGACGGTGAAATCGCGCTTCTCCTGGAAAGCCTGAGGATCAGGCGCGCAGGTTGAGAACAGGAGCTCGTTACGTTTTTCCACGTAATCGACCACCGAGGGGCCTGTCTCTATCTTCTTCCTGGTATTTGCGTATTTGTTGCACCGGCCGCCGAAGGAGTAGCGGTGGCCGTTTACATTGAGCACCTGGATGGGACAGAGGTTCTCGCAGGATTTGCAGGTAAACACGCGTTCGTAGGTGATGTCCCGATTGATAAGCGCTTCCAGATCGATGCTCATTTTGTCGAGAAGACCGGCTGCGTTTTTCCGGCGCGCGAGAATGCCGACGCCGAAGCAACCCATGAGCTCCGGCGCGGGCGGTACTAGTATCTCCTTTCGCAGGTACATGGCGAAGGCCAGCGGCACCGCCTTGTTTTTCGCCACCCCTCCCTGGAGGAAAATCTTGCCGCCGATGGTGCGGTTACCGACAACACGGTTCAGGTAATTCGACACGATTGAGGTGACCACTCCGGCGGTGATGTCTTCCTTGCTCGCGCCCAGCTGGATCGCCTTCCGTATATCGGAGTTGATAAACGCGGAGCAGTGCTCCCCGAACTTGAGTGGTGCTTTTGCCTTGACGGCGATTTCACCTATCTCCCAGGCGTGGCCGATGTTGAGGTCTCCCGCCGCTGACTCCTCGAGAAAGGATCCGGTGCCGGCGGAGCAAGCCTCGTTCATCGCGTAATCGATAGGGACGCCGTTTTTCAAAAACACGTATTTGGCATCCTGCCCACCGATTTCGAAGATCGTGTCCACATCGTCGGAGAAGTAAGTCGTTCCGCAGGAGTGGGCGATTATCTCGTTGTACACGCCCGGTGTCTCGAGAAACACGCCAAGGATTTCCCTGGAGGAACCGGTTGTCGCCGCGATTGATATGTTGATCGATTGGGAACCGATGTCTTCCCTGATCTTGTCTCTGATAATCTGGAGACAACCCTTGAGCGCTTTTACCGGATCACCGTGGGTACGGCCGTAATGGGATGCGACAATCTCGTCTGTTTCCATATCGATCAGGCACGCCTTCGTAGTGGTGGACCCGCCGTCCACTCCAAGGATGTATTCCCTTCCGGGTTTTACCGAACCAAAGCTGGTATCAAAATAGGTGACCATATCCTTGAACCGGTCGAGCGGTTCCAAGCGTTCAAAATTGATGTGTCCTTCCCTGACCAGGTCGTCCGCCGCCGGAAAGGGGCTTCCCCGATCGCACGCCATCACGGCAGCGCCGTAGGCCTCGAAATACTCAGCGACCTCGGGGACGACGAACTCGATGTCCGGCGCCTTCTCCCTCATGAATTTCACGATGTGCCTGTTTCTTGTCTGGCCGCCTGTAAGCAGCACCCGGCCCGATGAAATCCGGGCTTTTTTCAAAAAATCGACGACTTTTGTGGCCATGACGTCCGAGAGTGAAACCACGATATCCGCGGTAGTCGCCTCGCGCTTGTTCAGCCTGTGGGTGCAGTCGCTCTTCATGAACACCGAGCAACGCGAGGAGAGGGAAAACACACACGCGCTTTCAGGGACGGCATCAACATCGTCAAGGGTCATATCCATCCGGGCGAGCTGCTGCTTGAAGAACTCGCCTGTACCTGACGCGCATTTGCTCCCGGAAAAGTTGTTGACAATTCTCCCGTGGCGGTCCACGGCGTAGACTATCAGGTCTTCCCCGCCCATGGTTACCACCGCATCAACTTGCAATTGGAGATATTTGATCGCCGTTTCAATACACAGCGGCTCGATGATATTGTCTATGTTGAAAAGAAAACGGCCTTCCGTGCCTGTGATGAGCGCGCGGGTGCCTTCCGGAATTTTCTTCTCTTTCGCGATTTTTGTAAGCGCCGCGACAAAATCCCCTTCATGCGCCGCAACGCCGGACCATGCGATTTCGCCTTCGCGGAGGCAGACGATTTTGAGACTCGAAGACCCGATGTTGACACCTAAACAATCCATAACAATCCTTAGATAAATAGCTGCTGGACCCGAAACGGTATTACAGACGGCTGATCATTAAAGTGACTTATTTTCTCAGGTTTTTGCAGGATTTTCAATACAGTCGGGCACATTAAATGCGCAACAATAGAATTTGTCAACCACGGCAAGACTGCTCGGGCAACTCTTATCGCGGCGATAGTTGCAGATATTGCATCTCCGATATATCATTCAGGATATGAAAATTCGGGTTTCTCTGGGCCGTTTCTTTCGCCAGGCCGCGGATTTCACGGCGGAATCCTTCAAACGCTCATTTTCGAAAAAACCGGCCGTTCTTGCGTATGTATTGTTGATTCTTCTGTGCGCGCTTCTGTTCGGCGGTATAGTGAGCGACCTTTTCACCAGGACCCAGAGACTCATCTTCTCCGGGAGTATTTTCGCGGTCTGCCTGGTCAGCTCAATCGTGTACGGTATTCCCGCGGTGGTGTTGACAATACTAGTGAATCTTCTGGGTGCGTCTTTTACGATGCGGTATTTTCATGCCACCGGGGACTGGTACTACCTGTCGATTTCCGTATTTCAACTGACCACGGCTGTATCTTCCGTCATCATCGGGGTGCTCGCAGACAGCCAGAAATCGAAAACCGAGACACATGAGCAGGCATCCCTCACCGATGCGTTGACGGAAGTCTACAATGTGCGCTTTTTTCACCTGAGGCTTGATGAAGAGATCACCAGGGCGGCCCGCAAAGCGGATCCGTTGACCCTGCTTCTTATCGATGTGAACGCTTTTAAGTCTGTCAACGACAACTACGGCCATGTGGAGGGCGACAGAGTGCTCCGCGACATTGCTTCGTACCTGCGGCTGTCGGTCCGGATCTCGGACGTCGTTTGCCGCTGCGGCGGGGACGAGTTTGCGGTGATCCTTCCGGACACGAACAGGAAAACCGGAACTTACATTGCACAACGTATCGCGGCGGGAGTCCCCGAATATATCATGACTTCGCCAAAGAACGGCCTGAGCACACCGCTGTACCTCTCCGTCGGCATCTCGACCTTTCCGGTTGATGCCGATGAACGCACACCGTTGATCGAACGGGCGGACAGGGAACTCTACAAAGCGAAGAACGAGTTTTACACAAACCGTGGAGCGGATGCCTAAGGCTATTCTATTTTGTAAGTGTCTATGAGTCTCTCGCCGCCGGGGCCTTCCTTCATCTTGGCCACTATCTCGACCCACGACTCAAGACCGCTTCCCTGGATCTTTTTCTTCAAAAGATAATCCACCTGAAAAATACCGGCAGCATCGTTCATGATAATCTCCACTCGTACCGGCTTCTTTGCCGTGGGAGGGAGAATGGTCACATTGTCAACGGCCATCCCGCTTACTTTGTAGATGTCCATCGTTCCGATCCCAAAGGCGATGCGTGAACGTCCCTTTTTCATGTCCAGTCCGTCGGCCACGCGCACCACTCCGCCTTCTATCGTATGTACGGCGTTCTGTGTATCGTGCGCAACCATTGCGTGAAGGGTTTCGGTAATAATGATTTGTCTGGTGCGAAGATCATCATAGACCGGTTGAAGGATCCGGTGGAGCAGCCCGTTCGCAAGGGCAACGCCAAAGTCGTCGTGGAGGTCGCGGTGTACCGCGTTGCCCAGGTCGTGCATGATAGACGCAAGGAATACTATCACCTCCGCGTCGTCATTTTCGAATTCCCAATCGGTTACAACCGACGGCTGCACGCCGGCATCCAACAGGTTTCGGAGGATTTTAAGCGCAAGGTTCGCGACTATCGCGACGTGGGTAGGGCCGTGGTCGCTCATGTTGAGCCGTTTCACCGCCATGATATTCGCCGCTTCCCAGATGGCGTTGAGCTCTACGTCGCGGTTGACCTCGTCAAGGACCGCTTTGAGCTTCTTATTCGATTTTGTGGGAATTCGCATTTGTAGTTCATTGAATCGGATGTCCCGATGCTGGTCAAGGCCGCAACGCAGACCGCAGAGTAGAAACTCGCAGCCTGAAAGTCCCTGATTTCAAGGTTGCCGGACTGGCGCTTGTGCCGATGTAACCTTGATACTCGATGTCCTCAAGCTCCCAGCGCGAAGTATCCGGATTGTACCACGCAAGATCATCTCCGGCGCAGAAGAGCTCAACCTCGCGTTCTTCATCTGGATCGAGAGTGACACGTTTGAAGCCGCGGAGAAGCTTCACCGGTCTATCGACTGTCGAATTTTCAAATCCGATGTAGAGTTGAATCACCTCATCACCGGTTTGCTCACTCACG
>JAFGHN010000321.1 GCA_016930115.1 Spirochaetales bacterium
GCGTGAAAGGCGATAAACATGCTTCTCCCGCCAAGAACGAAAGAAGGCCTCAGGAGCACCGGGTAACCGATTTCCTTTGCAAGCTTTCGTACTTCAGATAGATTTCCAGCCATTCTGTTTTCAGGCTGTTTCAGTCCAAGCTTCTTCAGCAAAGAGGCGAAAAGACCACGATCTTCGGCATCGAAAATGCTTTTTACCGCGGTTCCTACTATGTGAGCCCCCCGTTTCTCGAGGTCCTCCGCCATGTTGAGGGGTGTTTGGCCACCGAGCTGCACCACCACCCGTGAGACTTTTTCCTTCCGCATGACTTCCGCGACATGCTCGACGGTGAGCGGCTCAAGGTACAGCCTGCTTGAGATGTTGAAATCCGTGGAAACGGTTTCCGGATTCGAGTTGATCAGTATTGTCTGGTATCCCTGCTTTCTGTACGCCAGAGAAGCGAGGGTGCAGCAGGTATCGAACTCGAGCCCCTGGCCGATGCGGTTCGGGCCGCTGGCAAGAATAATGACCGCGTTTTTGTTGCACGGCTCGCCTTCGTCCACCTCGCCGTAGGTTGAGTAAAAATAGGGCGTCTCCGCAGTGAACTCCCCAGCGCAGGTGTCGACACAGTGGAAACTCGCGTGCAGCCCTCCGCGCTCTCTGGCCTTTTCCACTTCAGCAGGACTCAATCCTGCGATCGCCGCGATACGCTTGTCCGAGATACCCATCCGCTTGGCTTCGAGCAGAAGCTCATCATTCAGCCCGCCTGCGGTCAACTTGTCTTCCAGATCGATCTGTTTGAGCAGTTGTGAAAGAAACCAGATATCGTAACCTGTCATCCGGTGCAGCCGCTCGAGGGAACGTTGGCCCTCCCGCTTGATTACCGTGTAAGTGGCAAAAAACCGGAGTGGATGAAGCGTGTTGAGCATCCTGTCCAGACCATCGTATCCGATGTTGAGCTCCTGGATCCCCTCATACTTCATTTCCGCCGCGCGTATCGCCTTATTGAGCGCCTCGAGGAAAGTTCTGCCTAACGCGAGAGATTCGCCGACTGACTTCATCTGCGTTCCCAGTTCCTGGTAGGCTTGAGGGAACTTCTCCGTTTCAAACCGCGGAACTTTCACCGCACAATAGTCGAGGGCCGGTTCAAAACAGGATACGGTCTTTCCTGTTATATCGTTTATGATCTCATCGAGGGTATATCCCACCGCCAGTTTCGCGGCACACCTGGCGATGGGGAACCCCGTCGCCTTGCTAGCAAGCGCTGAGGACCTGGAAACCCTTGGATTCATCTCTATGATTACCATACGGCCGTCCGTCGGACTTATGGCGAATTGGACGTTCGATCCACCACAGTCTACGCCTATCGCCCGGAGCACCTCCAGCGACGCGGTGCGCATCTGTTGGTATTCCCGGTCCGAAAGCGTCTGGATGGGTGCGACGGTAATACTGTCGCCGGTGTGAACACCCATCGGATCTATGTTCTCAATCGAGCAGATCACCACGGCGTTATCTGCCCTGTCGCGCATCACCTCCATCTCGAACTCTTTCCAGCCGATGAGAGACTCCTCTATGAGACACTCGTGAATGGGGCTCTCATCCAGCGCGCGTTCCATGAGGACATCCAGCTGATCATGGGTGTAGGCGATGGCCCCGCCCTGACCTCCCAGCGTATAGCTCGGCCTTATCACCAACGGAAGCCCGACTTCCGCCGCAAACTCCCGGGCGCCGTGAATTGTCTTTTTCATTTCGGAGCGGGGTGTATCCAGCCCGATTTCCGCAGCCACGCGTTTGAACTCGCCACGGTCTTCGGCAAGCCGTATCGAATTCACGTTTGCGCCGATGACCTCGATGCCGTACCTCTCAAGCATCCCGAGCTCGTGAAGCTTCATCGCGAGGTTGAGGCCTGTCTGGCCGCCCATCGTTGGAATCAGCGCATCCGGGTGTTCGGTGGCGATTATCTTTTCGAGATACTCCGGCGACAGCGGCTCAACATAGATGCTGTCGGCTATTCCCGGCGTGGTCATGACGGTCGCAGGGTTGGGATTGACGAGCACAACCTGATAGCCTTCTTCCTTGAGGGCTTTTACAGCTTGAGTTCCCGAATAATCAAATTCGCAGGCCTGTCCAATCACGATCGGCCCCGAACCTATCAGCAGAATTTTTTTTATGTCTTGGCGCGCCGGCATCGGCTACTCCTTGTTGTTGTATCCGCGGGCGGATTCAATAAACTCATCGAATATCCAGCTCGAATCCCTCGGTCCGGGTGCGGCTTCCGGGTGGAATTGCGCGCACATGACCGGCAGTGTCTTATGCCTGATGCCTTCAATAGACTTGTCGTTGGCGTTCCTGAACCAGACGTCGACCGTCCCGGGGAGACTCCCCTGCTCCACCGCAAAGCCGTGGTTCTGAGAAGTCACGAAAACTCTCCCCGTAAACTCATCGCGTACCGGATGGTTTACTCCGTGGTGCCCGAACTTCATCTTCATCGTACGAGCGCCAAGCGCGAGGCTGATGAGCTGGTGCCCCAGGCAGACGCCGTACACCGGCATTTCCCCGATAACAGACCTGACAGTCGCCACCAGCGATTCAAGCACCGCAGGATCCCCCGGGCCGTTTGACAGCAGCAAGGCATCGGCGCCTGCAGCCATGATTTCCGCACTTCCCGCTCCGCTCGGGAGAATCGTCAGCTTGCAGCCTCGATCTACGAGCTCCCTGATAATGTTTGCTTTGATTCCACAGTCGATGAGTAGAAAATGAGGTGAACCTTCCGGATTCTGCCTGACCTGCCCGGTCACGCCGACGTTTCCTATCAGATTTCGCCCGACCATGCGCGGGAATTGAGCAAGTGCACGCATGCACGCTTCAAGCTCACCGCCAGACAGAGACGAACCGCCGTCGTTCGCCCGCAAGATGAGACCGTTTGTGCTGCCTCCGTTGCGTATTCGCAAGGTGAGCGCGCGGGTGTCGACGTCCCATATCCCCGGTGTGCGGTGCCGTTTCATGAACTGGTCAAGAGAGATTCTCCCGCGCGGAATGGGTCCTTCATACACCTCGCGCGTCACAAACCCCGCCGCTTTGATCATGCACCTCCCGGCCGGCTCAGGTCCTCCTTCGGACCAGCCATCATCGGTGCCGTAATTGCCGATCATAGGATAAGTCATCACCACAATCTGACCGGTATACGAAGGGTCGGTAAGTATTTCGCAGTAGCCGGTCATACCGGTATTGAACACAACTTCTCCCGCGGATTTCTCGTTGAGGTCGATTGTGTCAAGCTCGCCTGCCCGGGGAGCCTGGTATCCGAAAGATTTACCGCGATACACACTGCCGTCGTCTAAAACCAAGAAACACCTGTCGTGCATGCCACCTCGCTAAAAAAAAGCCGGCATTGAAGCCGGCTTTCATAGTCCCTAGGGGAATCGAACCCCTCTTTGAAGAATGAGAATCTCCTGTCCTAGCCGATAGACGAAGGGACCACGCTGTCCGGGGA
>JAFGHN010000322.1 GCA_016930115.1 Spirochaetales bacterium
CATCAGTGGATCGTCTTTCATGACTGGAGCAGTATCGCGCTGATCGGTGGCGTGTTTCTCCACCTGGTGCTCCACGTGAAATGGATCGGCTGCATGACGAAGAAACTCTTTGCGCGTCCAAAAGGTAAGCAGGCGATGAGAGCGTGCCCGAATCCGTTGGCATAGACCTGAAACCGGGCGTTTCCATTGATAATCCCGCGGTTTTGCACTACAAAGGAAACGCCCGTATCATACCTGAGTGAGGTGACACATGGACGCGCCGCGATGGAACCTGGAATCGATCTACCCTGAGTTTCTGGGAGCCAAGTACAAAACCGATACTGAGAGACTTTCATCCGCTATCCGCGAGCTTTCGGAAACCGTTGGATCGCATACCAGACGCACAGACACCCTTGGTTGGGTGGCGGGGTGCATCCAGGGGTACAATAAAGCAGCCGATCTGTACGGTAACCTGGCGTCATACGTCTATGCCGTTTTTTCAACGGACACTCAGAACGCAACGGTCGCCAAAGAGCTCAACAGGCTTGAAGAAGCGGCGCTCCCGCTGAAACGCGCTCTGGTTTCCTTCAGGAACAACCTTGCAGAGGTCGCGGTTACCGTGAAAGAAAAGGACTTTCAGGAGAAACTGGCGGGCATCCTCGGCGAGAGCTACGACTATTTTCTTGCGGAGCAGCTCAAGCTTCAGGAGAAGCAAATGAGCCCGGAAGAGGAGGACCTTGCCGAAGATCTTGCCCGCTCCGGCGGAAACGCCTGGACACGGCTGCAGGAATCGGTCTCTTCCACGCTTACTGCGGTATGGGACGGCGAAACCGGAGAGCGGAAAACCGTTGTTCAACTCAGGGCGCTTGCCTTTGACCCGGACCGGCAGGTACGGGAGAAAGCCTACTCACTCGAGCTGGAAGCCTGGAAGCGGATGGAAATCCCGTTGAGTTACTCGCTCAACGGTGTAAAAGGTTTCGCCGTCACCTTCAACAAGAGAAGACATTTCAATGATGATCTTGAAAGCGCCCTCTTTGCCTCGCGGATAAGCCGCAAGACCCTTGACGCTTTACTAGGGGCGATGGAAGAGGGGCTTCCCGTATTCAGACGCTATCTCAAGGCGAAAGCCCGTTATCTCGGTGTCGAGCGCTTACGGTTCTATGATCTTTTCGCTCCGGTAGGTGAATCGACAAAGCAATGGACATTTGCGGAGACCCGCGCGTACATAGAAAAACAGTTCGGCGAGTTTTCATCCGCCATGGGACGATTCGCCAAACATGCCTTCGATGGCGGCTGGATTGATGCCGAATCACGGGCAGGGAAAGTCGGCGGCGCGTACTGCACCGGCTTCCCGCTGGCAAAGGAAAGCCGGATTCTCTGTAACTTTGAAGGTTCCTTTTCGGACCTCATGACCATAGCCCACGAACTCGGACACGCCTACCACGGCCACGTTCTGAAGGACAACTCGGCGATACACTCGAACTATCCGATGACCCTCGCCGAGACCGCTTCCATCTTTGCGCAAACCCTGGTCTTCGATGCCTCGTTGGCCCAAGCCCCGGCGAATGAGAAAATCCACGTGATAGAGGACTTCCTCCAGGACAGCACGCAGGTGATAGTGGATATTCTCTCGCGGTTTTACTTTGAACGCGACGTGTTTGCCGGGCGTGCGGCTGCCGAGATTTCACCGGGGGAAATGTGCCAGCTCATGATAGAGGCCCAGAAAGCCACCTATGGTGAGGCCCTGGACGAGAATTTCCTGCACGGGTACATGTGGGCGGCAAAACCGCACTATTACAGCCATGAGCTCGGTTTCTATAATTATCCTTACGCCTTCGGCCTGCTTTTCGGCCTGGGGCTGTACAGCCGGTACAAGGCCGAAGGAGAGGCCTTTGTCCCGCAGTACGACAAGGTACTGAAAATGACCGGACGCGCGTCCGCAAACGAGGTTACCGCGCAGGCCGGTTTTGATATTGAAAACCGTGATTTCTGGATGAGTGGCATATCTCAGGTGGCGAATTACGTCGATGAGTTTGAGCGGCTGGTAGACGCGTAAGGGCACGAAGCCCAAGGGCGGTGCGCGCACTTGTTGGCGCTCAGGCCTTCAGCAGGTATCCCTCTCCCCGGGCGTTCAAGATTATCTGCGGCGGGATATCCCGCAGTTTTCTCCTTAGCCGGCCGATCGCTATTTTCACCTTGGCTTTGTCCGCGTCGTCCGCACCATTCCACACTTCGGAGGCGATCGATTCGTAAGACACCAACTTGTTTTTGTTCTTTATCAGCATCAAGAGAAGCTTGTACTCGAGCTGCGTGAGTTTCACGACCCGGTTGTCCACCTTGACCACCCGGTCGACAAAATCGACGGTCAACCTCGAATTGACAAAGGTGCTTCTACCACCCGCGCCGGGCATCATGGTCGCGCGGCGATGCACCGCCCGCACCCGCGAGAGCAAGGTCATGTAGTTGAAAGGTTTGGTGATGTAGTCGTCGGCGCCTGCTTCGAGCGCCCTCATGACATCTTCATCCGCCGACCTCACGGTGAGCATGATAATCGGAACATTCGAAAAGCTGCGGATCTGATCAAGCACCTCGAAACCGGTGGTGTTGGGCAGGTTCAGGTCGAGGAGCACAATATCCGGCGATTCTTCACGGACCATAGCGGGCACGTTGTTGCCGGTGAGCGAGCTGATAACGACTGCCTCCGGCCACCGGAACTCAAATGCGATTGTTACCGCGTCAATGATGCTTTGATCGTCTTCCACCATGAGTATCTTCATAACATCACTACTCTTCCAGCGCTCTTTTCAACGTGAAGTAAAAATCGGTCCCCTGTCCCGCCTTGCTTTCCGTCCATATCTTACCGCCATGAGCGGTCACAAGCACTTTGCAGAGGGCAAGCCCGATGCCGAGCCCGTGAGAGCTCTTTGCCTTGTCAGGGGAACGGTAATAAGGCTCGAATATCCGTTCCTGTTCCTCTTCCGGAATCCCCGGACCGTAATCTCTCACCTGGACGGTCACTTCACCGGGACCAGTTGCGGTGCGTACTTCCACCGCACCGCCGCCGGAGGCGTACTTGAAAGCGTTGTTGAGCAAGTTGACCAGTATCTGCCGCACCCGTGTAGCGTCGGCTGTAACCTTGGAGCCTTCATCGTCCATAATGAGCTTGAGCTCCACCCCGCTCTGCCCGGCGAGCGACCGCATTTCCTCAAAAATGGCACGGAGCAGGTCCGGTAGATTCACCGGCCTGAGCTCGACATCCGGGCGGCCGATTTCTCCCTTGATAATATCGTGCAATTCATCGATCCGGTCATTCATCCGGGTGGCATTTTCAAACACGTATTTCGAAAGTCTGCCCAGCCTGTCGTCTTTCAACTCTTCGCGGAGCAACTGGCTTGTCGCCAGGAGGGACGTGATGGGTGTTTTCAACTCATGGATAAGTCGCCTGGTAAACTCGACCCTATCGTTCATCTGGTTCTGGAGCTCCCGCCGTATTTTCTTCTCACTGGCGTAGAGGGATTCCAGCCTTTTCCCGGCCTCAACACGGGATACCATGTGCCCGAGGCGCTCCGCAATTGCGTGGATCAGGTCCCGTTCCTCCGATAGAAAGGGCCCTTCATCCCGCGCCGGCCTCGGTTCGATATAGAAAACCTCGACGCTGCCGCACTCCTCGCCGTCAACACGGACCGGTTCTTCCTGTTTCCACGCCGATTCCTTGAAACCACCGGACAAAAACTCCCGGTCCCCCAGCCGGATCCGCGCAAACGAAATTTCCGGGTACTGCCACGCCTTCGGTATCAGCTCGACCGCGCCGTTCAGGATTTCTTCAATCGATGTGGTGGATTCTACCAGCTTTGAGATGCCGTAGAGGCAGTTGAGCTCCTTGATACGCTCGGTCAGCTTGCCGAGTACGAGCTCATAGCTCTCGTTTCGGCGGCCGGCGCCGGAATCTGCATCGCTCAGCTGGTCGATTTTCTCGCGTTTCCCGTTTTCTTTCATTTGCCGATACCCAACCGGTAGTCTGTCCGCGCTAAAGCCGCCTTCTCCGGGCGGTTATTGATTATATTCGAAATAGCGGAATTTGTGAATTTGCGGCCGCAAACGGGGCTGATTTCATCGATGGCTTTCTTGCACGGCAGGATAAGTAAAGTATCCAAATTGTTATTAAGAAACTTATTGACAACCATTTTATGCTCTCATATAGTGTATGTGGCAATGAGTTGCCACATAAAAGCGCACATCAAAAGCGCAAAAAAGAATAAAGGAAAAGAAATGCTCCAGCAATCCAGAACAATGACGATCAACAAAGGCACCAACGGCCAGAACCCGTTTCAAGTCGTCGGTGATCAAATCGACGCATGTGCACGGATCCTTAAACTCTCCGACGAAGTAGTCGCCATTTTGAAAAAACCGGCCCGGGAGTTACATGTCTCGATCCCGGTGAAAATGGACGATGGAACAACAAAGGTGTTCAGCGGCTACCGCGTGCATTACAACGACGCCCTTGGTATCACCAAAGGCGGTATCAGATTTCATCCGGATGAAACCATAGACACGGTCCGCGCGCTATCGGCATGGATGACCTGGAAATGCTCGCTGCTCGATCTGCCGCTCGGCGGCGCCAAGGGCGGTATAATATGCGACCCAAAACAGATGTCCCAGGGAGAGCTCGAACGCTTGAGTCGTGCCTACATTCGGGCGGTTTACTCCTTTATCGGCCCCGAAAAAGACGTTCCCGCGCCTGATGTCTACACCAATCCACAGATCATGGCATGGATGATGGACGAGTACAGCGTCATTGCAGGAAAGCCTTCTCCCGGCGTCATCACCGGCAAACCGGTGGCTGCCGGTGGGTCCGTCGGCCGCGGCGACGCCACCGCGAGGGGCGGCATGTATTGCATACGCGAAGCGGCGAACCGCCTCGGCATCGACCTGGACGGCGCCACCGTCGCGATCCAGGGTTTCGGCAACGCCGGTTACCACGCGGCGGTATTGTGCTCCGCGCTGTTTAACGCGAAGGTTGTCGCGGTATGCGACAGCCGCGGGGGAATATATAACGAGGACGGTCTTGATGCGGACAAAGTCAGCTCTTACAAGAAACTGACCGGTTCGGTTTCAGGATACCCGGACACCCAGTCCATCAACGGCGATGATTTGCTCGAGTTGCCGGTTGATATTCTCGTCCCTGCCGCTATGGAGAACGCCATTACGGCCAAAAACGCGGCGAACATAAAGGCAAAGATTATTGCCGAGCTTGCAAACGGGCCGCTCACTCCTGAAGCGGATGATATTTTGTTCAACAACGGTATCCATGTCATACCGGACTTCCTGTGCAACGCGGGCGGCGTCACCGTTTCGTATTTTGAGATGGTGCAGAATAACGCCTTGTATTACTGGAGAGAAGAGGAAGTCAGAGAGAAGCTGGACGCGAAAATGACGACGGCCTACCGCAACGTTTTCGAGACCAGCCAGGAATACGGCATCAATATGCGGCAGGCCGCGTATGTACAGGCAATAACGCGAATCGTTGAAGTCATGCAAATCCGGGGGTGGGTATAGGCCCGCCCGCCGGCCCGTGACGCCGGGGTACACAGCCGCATCAAAGATCATCCACGGGAACCCGGGCGGGTGAGAGCTCCCGGGATAGGTCCTTCATCCGCTGCAAATCTCGAGGAGTGAACCCGCTCCACCGCAGCGGCATGATGCTGTTGTTCTGATAGAGAGGCTCGTCGGCTATCGGGAAGCTTGAAGCATCAACGGCAACCTTCCACATCCCGGTCCCGGGCACCGGTGAATACTCTGCTACCGAAGCTTGTATCCCTACCGAAGTTACCCGGTGGATTGACTCCTCGACCTCTTCCCATCGCTGGCCCGGCAAGCCGGCGAGTATATACGCCATGAGCTGCGACCCGGCAAATCCGGCATCGAGCAACAGCCGCACCGACTCCTCAAAATCCCCGGGTTTCACTTTGCCGTCGTGGGCGGTGTGGAATGATTCCGCGGAGCTTTCGTACCCCAGTCTGATCTCCTTGAAGCCGGCCCTTCGCATGAGGACAGCGATTTCGCCGTCAAGCAGCTTCAGGTGAATCGCGTTCGGCAGGTAAAATGAAAGCTCGAGACCGCGTTCGATCATTCCTTCAAGAAACGGGAGGAAACCGTCCTCCTTTTGGTA
>JAFGHN010000323.1 GCA_016930115.1 Spirochaetales bacterium
GACGCCGCGGCGGCTCGGTCAGGGTCATGATGTGATAGTTGACCGACGCGCGGCAGGCCGATTCAACGATGGCCTGCAGGGATTCCACGTTTCTGCTGAGCCCCATGATGGTGTTGAGGCTCCTTTTCCTTTTTGTCCGGAAGAGCGCCTGTTTCAGATCGAGCCGGCCGGACGGTTTGTCCGTCGAAAGAACCGGAATGAGAAGCCCCGCCTGGGTGCAGAGGACCGCCTCAACAATTCGTCCGTCTTCCCGGGAATCCCTCCTGATATAGATCGTTCCCTGCGGTACGGATCCCTTCATTTCCTTGAAGCTCGAGCTGAATCCCACGTGGCCCCACTCATCCTTTGAAAGGAAGCCGACCAGATCGTCGCGGTCAGACCGGCCGTAGACTACCCAGCCCACGTCAGCCGCCGGTGAGAGATATCGGGAGCCGGCCTTCTGGAACAAAATCGCCGGCAAGCGCGGCAAAGGCCGCTTTAAACGACTCGAGTCCGGTCCCGTACACCGCGACGGCGGTTCTGACCCAGGGTGTTTCCCGCAGATAAACCGGCGTGAGTACCGAGAGCACCACGATTTTTTCCTCAACGGGTTTGAGTCTTTTGAGGGTTTCCAGATTTCCGTCGTTCGCAAGGCACACGATGACGGTATCGAAATTGCCGGCCAGGGCTATCAGACTCTGCAACCCTGAGGCGCTTATCGGATGAGGTCCGATGTCAAAGGTGCCGGCATCCGCGTATTTGGCTTTGCCTTCAGCAAAGAACTCGGGATAGTAGCCCGCCAGGAGGACCTGTTGTGACACCGCAGGATCTATCGGAACCGCATCTTTTCTGATCATTGTTGTGCTTCTGCACGCGAGATCGAAAAAAAAACTCTCGCCTTTGCTGTCCGGGAGCTCGGATTTGACCCGCTCGGGGTCCGGGAATAGCGCTACTTTGCCCTGCTGCGGCAGCTGCTGCAGATAGGTGAGCTTTGTTCGCACGATCCGTTCTACACTCTCGGCGATCAGCGACTTGAACCCGGGATCGGCTATGAGAAGAGCCAGCAAATGGCTACGCACCTGTTCCTGCACATCCGGCGGGCGCGATATCATGACCATATCGTTTCCCGCCCGCAAAGCCATCTCGCAGATTTTCGGGATCGAGCGGTCGCTCTGTCTCACCCCGTACATCATCATGTCGTCGGTAATGATAAGGCCGGTGTAACCCATTTTGTCCCTCAAGACATCTTTGAGCAGAACCGGACAGAGGGTGGCGGGCTCATCGCTTCCTGAGATGAGCGGGAAATTGAGGTGTCCGCTCATGATTGCGGGCAATCCCTCCTTTATCAGCATTCGGTACGGGAGGAGGTCGATGTCCCATATAGTGTCCAGATTGTCGTTGATGACGGGAAGCGAGCCGTGGGAATCCGCGTCGGTATTGCCGTGCCCCGGGTAGTGCTTCGCCGTTGAAATGACGCCCGCCTCCTCCAGACCGTGGTAGAAAGCCACCGAAAGAAAAGCAGTCTGTACCGGATCGGATGAAAAGGATCGCGGGCCGATGACATGGGCATCGGGATGGGTATAGACGTCGACAGTCGGCGCAAAGTTCATATTGATGCCGAGCACGGAGAGCTCACGACCGATAATCAAACCCGATTCGTAGGCGTCGAGGGCGATCCCGCTCGCTCCTATCGCCATATTGCCCGGGCTGGTGGACGTTTCCCCCTTTACATGTCTCACCCAGCCGCCTTCCTGGTCCGTGGCCACGAACAGGGGTATACCGCAGCCTGAGCTTACCGCCTGTTTCTGCATCAGCGAGATGCCATTGGCGAGCCTGCCGAGATCTGCGGCATTCCAGCCGAACACCTTTACCCCGCCGATTCCCCAGTCGCCTACCCAGCGGAGAAACTCGTCGGTGGGTTCGGTCCCGAGATACCCGAGCATGAGCACCTGGCCGATCAGCTCGGAATCGGACATCCCGGAGACGATGCCTTTTGCCGCCTCTTCTGCGGTTCTTTCGCCGGACGACCAGAACACGGTTTCGGCGAATACCGAGGAAGAGACGGCGATGCAGCAGCAAGCCAGCGCACCGGTAATCAGCCTGCGGATCAGTACTTTCGGTTCCATGCCGATGTTTCGTATCGCTGTGTCAACAGCTGTTTTGCGCGGGACAGCTCGCTTTCAGTCAATTGTGACGGCTCGGTGTCGAGCAACCCACCCGCGGCTTGTGAGAAAGCGGCCGCCGCCTCTTCGAAGGAAATCTCCTGCTGTTTCTCCTCGGAGAGCGACGTCGAAGAATTCTCCCCGGCGGACCCGGCGATATAGGCGTATATCCGCCGGTTCGCCCCGCCGAGGGGTATCGAACCGTGTTGAAGTACGGCTTCCCGGCTGACCATTTGCGCGCTCCCGATGAGCTTCTTCCCACCGGAGCTCTTGATCTCGTATTCCCCCGTGGAAGCGAAGCAGTCCGGGTCGCCGTTCCCTTCCCCTCCGTCGGCGGCGATCCCGATCACTCTGAGCCGGTCAAGTCCGGCGATGAGTACGGGTACCAGGAACCTGTAGAACTCACGTTTGCTCAAGCCCCCAAGAAGGTGCCTGCCGGCAAACGCGCTGTATGTCAGCTCACAGTCATGCAACACCGCCTGGCCTCCCGATGGTCTCCTGACAAACGTGATGCCATCCCGTTTCAATGCATCAAAGTTGAACACGCCGTCTGTCTTCTGAAACCTGCCGACGGACAATGTGGGGGGCCGGAACGTGTACAAGCGGATGACGGGTTTGGCACCCGCTTCTCCCGCCTTTTCCATGAGAGCCTCGTCTATCGCCATGTTGAATCTTCCGTCGCGGGGGGTATCTACGATGAGCCTGAAAGTGGCGTCTGAGAATGTTTGTATCGCGCCGCCGACACCGCTGTTCTGTCCTTGATCCGCCGGGAGCATAGAAAGTACATTAGCATCATGAAACAATCGCGGTCAATGCCGGCTTTCCTGCTTATTCTTTTCCTGCCGGCGGCGGGGCTTGCCCACGCTTCGCCCCGCATCGCGCCGGATCCTTTTTTTTCGGAGGTCGGCGCGGCGCCCGAACCGCTGAGCGTTGAAACGCTGATCGAAGCGTCATTGCGGGCATCCGGGGCTTCGGAAAATGAGACACGTGTCGCGGCGGCGCAGATACATGGGCATATCCTCACTATGAAAGCCGAGGTCGCCGCCCAGTGGAGCGACCGTGAGAAAGCCGAATACGTGCTCACCTTCCTCCACCGGGACCTCTTCGGAGTCTACGACGAGTTTCAGACAAGGGTGGACCGGATTGTCACCGGCGGAGGTTTCAACTGCGTTTCGTCGGCCGTCCTTTACATGATATTCTCGCGGTCGATTGGTATACCGGTTGTCGGTATCGGCACGGCCGATCACGCGTTCTGCGCGGCGGTCCTTGATGACGGGCGCGTTGATGTGGAGACCACCAGCGTCTACGGTTTTGACCCGGGCAAAAAGCGGGAGTTTCATGATGCCTTTGGGAATGTGACCGGCTACAGCTACGTACCGCCGTCCCAGTACAGCGGGCGCGTGGATCTTTCTGAGAAACAGCTCATCGCGCTGGTTCTGCAGAACCGTATTTCCTTGCTCGAATCTGAAAAGAGGTACGCCGAAGCGGTGGAGCTTGCCGTAGACAGGTTTGCCCTGGCGCCGGGTGAATCGACCCGGGACCATCTGGTGCGGGGAGTGCTGAATTATGCGGCACTGTTGAACGAGAAGAAACAGTACGGGGAGGCGATCGATTTCCTTGGCCTGTTTGTGGATACTTACGGATGGAGCGACTCTCTTGGCGATATCTACGCCATCCTTCACTACAATCAGGCGGTTGTGCTCATACAGAGCGGGGCTTTTTCGCAAGCTTTGCGTACGATGGATGAGTCTGAGGCGGGCGGTTCTTTGGATCCCGCGGTCCTCCGGGACCTCAGGTTGCAGGTGGGTGAACGGATGCTTGCAAAAGAGCTCCCTCTCCTCACCGCCGCGGAGGGTCTCTCACTGCTGGCCTCGCTTCGCGACGGTGGTCTCCTTACCGAGCAAAGATATCTCGATTTCGCGGTGATGCTCGCCTCAAAGGACGCGGACCGTGCGGCCGCGGAGGGTGATTTTCTGGCGGCGGCCGGGGTCATTGATGACGCAATCCGGCTCCTGGGGGCGGACGGAAGACTGAAGGCCGCGCGGGCGGCATACCGGTACAACTATGCCGTGGAGGCCCACAACGCCTTTGCCGAGCTATTCAACAGGGGTGATTACGAAAGAGCGTTGGAGCTGCTCACTATCGCCATTGAAAAGGTTCCTGAAATCAACCTGCTGCGCGACGATCTGAACACACTTGAGGCAGTTTTCTCAACATCCGATTAGCCGTCCCCCGGACGGCGATGGCAAGTCGAATAAATTGATCTTAACCTTCATTTTTCCCCGCCGATGATAGAAATAAGGAGTTTTGTAAATGGCGGAAAAAGCACCCAACGCAGGTCTGGCAGAATACATGAAACTGGAGCTCGGGCTTCTTGAGGCTTTCAAGGAAGCGGAAATCGAATTGAAGAACGGGATCAACCGGAAAGACTGGGACCAGCTTGAACAGTGTATCCGGAAGATGAAGACCCTTTCGGCGGAACTGGCTGCGGTTGAAGAGAAGAGAAACCACGCATTCATAAACCTGCAGGATCTTGTAGGCGAGCGAGAGAAAGCGGGGTTCTATGAGGTGATCGTCCACCTTCCCGCGGATGAAAGGGAGGCCCTCGCCGAGCTGTACAGATCGATGAAGCTTGCCGCGGTAGGTATCAGATCGGTCACCTACTGTATCGATGAGCACTTGAAAACGATAAACGGGACCCTGCAGAACATCCTGAACGAGCTGTTTCCCTACAGAAAGGGCAATTTGTACTCAAAACAGGGGGAGCGCCGCGAGGCGAGCGGAAACCCGATGGTAGTAAATCACAGTCTGTAGCGCGGGGAGAGAAGCACTATGCAATCGGCATTTACAGGAATAGAGCTCGGAAAGAGGAGCCTCATGGCTCATACCCAGGGGATGTACACCGTGGGGCACAATATGAGCAACGCTTCAACCGACGGCTATTCCCGGCAGCGGGTGGAGATGCAGCCCTTTGATCCGATCTACCTGCCGGGTTTGAACCGTGCCGAGACCGCGGGCCAACTTGGCCAGGGTGTCAGCGTGACCACCATCCGGCGCATCCGGGACGTGATTCTGGAGGAGCGGATCGTTGCGCAGGCCAACGGCCAGGGGTACTGGGAGATGAGAGACAAGTACCTCCTCATGGTGGAACAGGTCTACAACGAACCCACCGACAGTTCAGTACGGACGCTCATGGACAGGTTCTGGGAGTCGTGGCAGGAGCTGTCACTCTTTCCGTCACAGTTTTCGGCCCGGCAGGCGGTGCTGCAGCGCGGACAGGCGCTGATCGACGGGATACACACGCGGTATGAGGCCCTGAAGCAGGTCCGGGACATGCTTGAAACCGACATCAAGGTTACCGTCGGACGGGTGAATACGATACTCGACGATATCGCGGGTTTGAACGAACAGATCGTCAAAATCCAAGCCGTCGGCGATAATCCAAACGACCTCCTCGACAGGAGAGACCTTCTGGTGAAGGAGCTCTCAGGGATCATCGATATTACCGCTGACAATCGTGACCCTGATGAGTTTCTCATTCACACCGGCGGGTTGCACCTGGTACAGGGCATGCAGGTCCACCATCTGGCTACTGAGATGGACCCTCTGAACGACGGTTACTCCTCGGTGGTCTGGCAGAAGAGCGGGGAAGCGGCCTGGTTCCGCGGCGGCAGCCTCGCATCCCTCGTGGAACTGAGGGACGGTGATGTCCGGGGTGAAATCCAGAAGCTCGACATGATGACCGTCAATTTCATCGATCTGGTGAACGAAATTCATGAAAATGCCTACGGGCTTACGGGCACGACGAACCTGCCGTTTTTTGTCGAACACCCCTTCATCAACAACCTCGCGGGTAATTATGACAGAAACGGAGACGGTATCTACGACTCGTCGTATATCTTCAGAATGACGGGCAAAAACACCCTCGATTCTGAAGAACAGATAGGGCTCCGGGGCACGATACATCTCTCCGCGCAATCCGGAACGATCAGACTCGACTATTTCCCGACGGACACCGTCGGTGATGTCATTAAGCGTATCAATAATGCAGGCGCAGAAGTTGTTGCGCGGTTGAATAACGACAACATGCTCACTCTCAAAGGAACACCGGCGGCGGATCCGGCGAACCCGGATTTTGTCATCCGTTACATCGAAGACACGGGAAGTTTCCTCACCGGCTACGCCGGCCTGCTTCTGGAGAACGGGCCTGCCGGCGCCTATACCTGGGAGCGGGCCGACGCGGTGCTCTCGCTGCAAGGGAACGGGGTACAGTACGCCGTAGCGCCGCTTGCGCACCCTTCGGGCTGGATAGAGGTGAATCCCACCCTTATGCGGGACCCGGGCTCGGTGGCGGCGGGTTTTGGTGAAAACGGGAGGCCCGCGCAGGCGGGTGACGGCCGCGCCGCGCTGGCGATCGCACAGCTGCGGAACACCCCGGTCATGGTGGGGAGGATTTCAAGTTTTGACGAGTACTTTGCGGAGGTGGTAGCCGACATCGGGCTCAAGGGGGAGGTGGCGGAAAGGAGCCTCCAAACCGAGGACCTGATCATGAAAGAGCTCGAGGACATGCGCGCTTCCATATCGGGGGTAAATATCGATGAGGAGTTGTCCCTCATGATCAAGTTCCAGCACGGCTATTCGGCGGCATCAAGATTTATCTCGGAGGTGGATAAGATGCTCGACACTATAATCAACAGGATGGGGGTGTAGGTAAATGCAGAGAATAAGCACCAACATGCCGAATGACGATATGCAGTATCATCTGCGCATCCGTGAGTGGCGGATGAATGAGCTGCAGAACAGGATAGCCGAGCAGACGCGCATCGGCGAGCTCAGGGACGATCCGGTCGCCGCGGCGCATTCGGTAAGATACCAGTCGCTCCTAGAAAGGCTCAACAGGTACACAAAGAATATCGGAGCGGTACAGGGGAACTACAGGCTCACGGAGGATTACCTCAGATCCGCAAACGATCTGGTGCACAGGATCCGCGAGCTTGCCGTTCAGGGCGCCAACGGAAGCTACTCGAAGGACCAGAAGCAGATGATGGGCGTGGAAATTAACCAGCTGTTGAACGAGCTGGTTGAAGTCGCCAACGCCCGGTCCGCGGACGGGCAGGCCCTCTTCTCCGGGGACAAAATCGACACGCTTCCTTTCAGAGTGCTCAAGGGGAATGTCGCCGGCGCGGACGGTCAGGTGATAACCGGCGTCGTTTACACCGGGGGGGCGGCACACAACCGCATAGAGGTTTCCGAGGGGAGCTTCGTTCCTTCGGGATTTGCCGGCAATCAGGTCTTCTGGGCCGAACAGGCCGAGATAATGTCCGATGCGGATGCCACCTCTTACGTTGTGCAGGAAGACTCGTTTATCCTTGTCAATTCGGTGCGAGTTGATTTGAAGGCGGGGGACAACATCCACGCTATCATGGCGAAGATAAACGACTCGCCTGCAGCGGTGAAAGCGGAGCTTGATCCGGTCATGAACTCCCTTGTCATTCAAGGCACGACACCGCAGCAGTTGTGGCTTGAAGACGGTGGTTCCGGTACCGTCCTGCGGGACCTCGGTATGATTTCCTCCATCGGCAAACCCCCGTATAACAGCGCGCCGGATGCCCGCACTTCAGGGGGATCGCTCTTCGACATGGTGATCTTTTTGCGGGACCAGCTGTACAACGGCGAGACTGTCGATGTGGGCGGCGCCGGCCTCAAGGGAATCGATATCGGGCAGAGCAATCTGCTATCGTCCCTGGCGGAAATCGGCTCGCGGTATGAACGGCTCGACTACGCGGAGAACAGGCTGTCAACCGAAATTCCCGAAATTACCGCGCGCAATTCCGCGGAGACCGACATCGACTTCACCAAGGCGATAACGGACCTGAAGATGTACGAATACACCCATAAGGCAGCGCTGGGCGTTGCAGGCCGCATCCTGCAGCCCACACTCCTGGATTTCCTGAGGTAAGAGATGATAGTGAAAACAAAACCCTTTGGCGATATCGAGGTTGACGAGAGACAGCGGCTCCACTTTCCGCAGGGAATCCTCGGCTTTGAAAACCTGAACTCCTTCGTTCTGCTTGATGCGACACAGCCGCCGTTCTACTGGTTGCAGTCGCTTGACGAGCCGGAAATCGCGTTTGTGCTGATGAACCCGGTGTTTTTCAAACCCGATTACGCCCCAGACGTCAGCCCTGATGATCTGGAGGATATCGGAATCACCGGGCCGGATGACCAACTGGTTTTCGCAATCGTGACGATACCAAAAGAACAACAGCTCATGACGGCGAATCTTCAGGGGCCGATAATCGTCAATAAGAGAAGCAAAATGGGCCGCCAGGCGATATCCCACAATCCGCGCTGGCTGGTAAAGCATTACATACTTGAGGAGTTGGCCGCGGTCAAGGATAGGGCATGCTGATACTGTCGCGCAAAACCCACGAGAGTATCATGATCGGCGATCAGATCGAGGTGTCCGTGGTGGATATCAAGGGGGACCAGGTCAAGCTGGGTATCCAGGCGCCCCGCAACGTCAAGGTTTTCAGGCAAGAAGTATATCAGGCAATCCAGCTCGAGAACCGCGCCGCCGCGCAGACAGGCACCGATCTACCGAGGATTGAGTCGATGCTCGGGCAGCGCAACCGGGAGCAGTCAAGCGGTAGCGCCTCGTGAGCCGCCGTCCAGTTTGATCTCGGCATCGCTCTTTCTCAAGTATTCCGGCCCGGCATCCGGTGCGTCGGCCCCCCTGTGGCGAAATTCCTTCATCCCCAGCTCAGTATATGCGCGGTTCCAGCTCAGGTTCCTTCGATCTACCGGTATCTCCAATGGATGAATCTGCCCGGCGGCAAGCTCCGCACCCGGCCCGGTGAGGACGACCGTCCCCAGTTTTTCCAGAAACGGGCCGATCTTGTTCAGATCGATATCGACCGGACCGCTTATCCTCTTGCCGCCCCTGTACGCGGCGGCAAAGACACGGTTCTTTTTTGCATCGAGCACCGGGACGACGGCCGCCCCGGCCCATTCGAGACCGAAAGCCATCGCGTCGAGAGTGGGAACGCTGACCAGGGGTACTCCGGCGCCGGCGGCGAGACCTTTGGCGGTTGCCATGCCTATTCTCAAGCCGGTAAAAGATCCGGGGCCGCGTGAACACACAATGAGGTCAAGATCGGACGGGGCTATTCCCGCATCGGTAAGAATCCGGTGAACACCCTCAGAGAGGAAACTGGCGTGATTCAGGCCCGCCTTACTCGCACACTCGAACCAGCGGTCTCCTTCGAGCAAGAGGCCTATCCCGCACACATCCGTTGCCGTGTCGATAGCGAGCACCTTCATCCTTCCGCCCCCGGGAACTCCTTATACAGGCGATCTGCAAGATC
>JAFGHN010000063.1 GCA_016930115.1 Spirochaetales bacterium
GTGACAGGTTCTACCCGCTGTTCAGGCGCGGCGCGCTGAACACTATTGCTTACAAGATCGGCTACAGATCATTCAGGGATAACCGCGAGTATTCATTCTCACCGTTCGCACCGGACGTGCGGGACATGGACTAACAGGCTGCTGACAAAATAATAAAGGGCGGCAGGAAGGCGATTTCTTATCTGTTTCCCGCGTGCGGTTCGAGAGAAATCGCCTTCGTGCCGGCTACAGTAGGGGTTTGTCAGCAGCCTGCTAACCCTTCCCTCCGGACTTTTCGATGAGATTGAGCAGCGTATGTATCTTTGGCGCCGGAGGTTGGAGCACTTCGCGAATTTCATCTGCTGAAAAGAACGATGTGATGTAACCGAAGATATCGATTTTGTTGTGCCAGCAATCGAATATCCGCCGGCAAAAATGACCGTCTCCCGTAAGACGGCAATACTGAAAAGTGAGCTCATGCCCGAGCATTCTGCAGTAGATAGGTCGGTTGTCGTAATGATCAACGGACAATGTGCTTTTTTGCGTCCTGGTTTCCATAATTCAAATTCCAAAAAAATCGAAGCCGGGGGACGGGTATGGCCGTCTCCCGGCCGCAAACTAAACGAAAGTCACGGTTTAGGATATGCCGCAAGCTCTTTCAGGTTTTCCTCGATGACTTCCTGGGGTAACTCGTAGTCCTCCAATTCTCCATTGAAATACGCTTCGTAACCCCGCAAATCGAGAAGCCCGTGACCGCTCATATTGAACAGGATGACTTTCTCCTTGCCTTCTTCCTTCGCCTTCTCGGCTTCCTGGATCACCGCCGCAATAGCATGGCTGGTTTCGGGGGCACAGATAATGCCTTCGGTTCTGGCAAAGGTGAGCGCAGCCGCGTAACACTCGAGCTGGTGTATCGATCGTGGTTCCATAAGCCCCTCATGAACCGCGTGCGAGACCATCGGCGCCATGCCGTGGTAACGTAGTCCCCCGGCATGGATTGGTGGGGGAATAAAATTGTGGCCGAGAGAATACATCGCGAGCAGCGGGGTCATGCCGGAAGAGTCGCCCAAATCGTAGACAAACGGGCCTTTCGTAAGAGTCGGGCAGGAGGCCGGTTCTACCGGTATGATGTCTATTTTGGCGCCGTTGATCTTGTCCGCGACAAAGGGAAAGGAAAGCCCCGCAAAGTTGCTTCCTCCTCCCGCACAGCCGATAATGACGTCGACCTTCTTCTCGTTAAACGCCTGAAGCTGCTTTTTTGCCTCGAGGCCTATGATCGTTTGATGCAGCATCACGTGATTGAGCACGCTGCCTAAGGCGTACTTCGTTGAGCCGCTTTTGTCCGAAACGGCGGCTTCCACCGCTTCGCTGATAGCGATACCGAGACTTCCCGGTGTATCGGGCATTTTTTCGAGGATCGCCCTGCCGGCGTTGGTTTCAGAACTCGGGCTTGCGATACAGTCGGCGCCCCAGGTCTTCATCATCACCTTTCTGTAAGGCTTCTGGTCAAAACTGATCCTGACCATAAAAACCTTGCATTCGAGCCCGATTTGGGCACAGGCGAAAGCGAGAGCGCTCCCCCATTGCCCGGCGCCGGTCTCGGTTGTAAGCGCTTTTACCCCCTCTTGTTTGTTGTACCACGCCTGCGCCACCGCCGTATTCGGCTTGTGACTGCCGGGAGGCGAGACGGCTTCGTTTTTGTAATAGATGCGCGCCGGGGTGCCGAGGCTCTTCTCAAGCGAATACGCCCTGTGAAGGGGCGTCGGCCGCCATTTCATGAGAATTTCCAGCACTCCTTCCGGGATATCGATCCAGCGTTGTGGACTTACCTCCTGTTCGATGAGTCCCATTGGAAAGATCGGCGTCAACATATCCGGCGATACCGGATTTCCGTCCGGCCCTAACGGCGGACGCAGAGGTGTCGGGAAATCTGCGTTCAGGTTGTACCATTGCCTGGGCAGATCTTTCTCTCCCAATACAGCTTTCGTCATGTAGTGCTCCTTGCTGTTTCTATTTGTAGAAACATTTATACGAAAACGCAGGCATTCTGTCAAGATGTATTTAAAAAAACGCGGTATTCGGCAAAAAAACGTTTCCCGAGCAACGCGGCGGCACGACCCGTCGGCACGAATACCACGGCCGCCAACCGGCACGCCGGTCGGCTTTCGAGCGTCGCTTGCCATATTGCCCACAGCTCCGGTACCTGAAACAACAGGGCCTTGCCAAAAGGCAGTTTATCGGGGCAGCCGGTCCACAGGGCTTATAACGCCAAGCTTGTTTCGCGTGGCAACATGTGTATAAATCATCGTCGTCGACACGTGCGAATGGCCGAGCAACTCCTGAACCGTACGAATATCGTACCCGTACTCAATCAAGTTTGTGGCGAAGGAATGGCGCAGCGTGTGGACCGTCGCGTGTTTGGCGACGAGGGACCCCCTGACCGCAGCACGAAACGCTTTCTGGAGCGACGACGGAAATAAGTGGTACCGGCGAACTACGTTTGTCAACGGATCAACCGAAAGCTTCCGTGCGGGAAAAAGCCAAAACCATCCCCACTCCCGTCCCGCATGCGGGTATTTTCGTTCAAGAGCCTTGGGCAGCATCACTCCGGCGACGCCGGTTCTTTGGTCGTCATCATAGTATCGGCGAGCTCTCTCCATCTGCTCCCGCAGATCACCGACGATTCCTGACGGCAGCACCGTCTGTCTGTCCTTATCACCTTTGCCGGAGCGAACCGTTA
This sequence comes from Spirochaetales bacterium, assembly GCA_016930115.1. Taxonomy (GTDB): domain Bacteria; phylum Spirochaetota; class Spirochaetia; order ARS1246; family ARS1246; genus JAFGHN01. The sequence continues at coordinate 2,720 of JAFGHN010000063.1, forward strand.
TGCTTCCTCTTCCAAAATCAAGATCCTTGATCCGCAAACTCACACATTCCCCAAGCCTGAGGCCCGCGCCGTATAGCATCTTTGCCATAAGGAGATATTCACCCCGCAGATGTGTGAGAATCCCGGAGACTTCCGCTTCAGTAAGCACAACCGGCAACCGACGGTCCTTTCGCGATGGAACAACATCATTCAAGCCGTGGATATCGATATGCAAAACATGACGGAACACGAAAAGCAGCGCGTTAAACGCCTGCTTCTGAGTTGCCGCCGACACCCTCTTTTCTACCGCCAGATGAGACAGGAACGAACGCAGCGAGTCCGCCGCCGGTTTGCGCCCGTCCAGGTATTCTTCATATCTTCTGAGCCACTGCAGATATGTTTTTTCGGTTTGGTATGA
>JAFGHN010000064.1 GCA_016930115.1 Spirochaetales bacterium
CCGCGCTGGCTGCCGTTAACGGTTAATTCTATCAGAAACCGGGTAGCGCGCATCTGTAAACAATTGTACATAAAGCTGAGAAAATTAGTTATCTTTTACAAGTGATCTGCAGCGTGACGGATGGCAGGCAACCATGAATAGTCTCAGGGACTATACCGAGGAGAAAATCCATGTTGAAGATTAATCCCTATCTTAATTTTGCAGGTAACACCGAAGAAGCGTTCAATTTTTATAAATCGGTCTTTGGTGGAGAATTCAAGTCCTTCTTCAGATTCAGAGACATGCCGATGAAGGGTGTGAATCTTTCTGAAGAAGACGCGGCCAAGATCATGCACGTAGGCCTGCCTGTAGGAAAAGATCAGACCTTGATGGGATCCGATGCTCTTGAGTCGCTGGGGCAAAAACTGGTTGAGGGTAATAATCTGTATATTTCGATTCACCCGGACAGCAGGGAAGAAGCCGACAGGCTTTTCGCCGCTCTTTCCCGGGGCGGGGAAGTATCGATGCCGATTTCCGACCAGCCGTGGGGCGACTACTACGGCGATTTGCAGGACAAATTCGGCATGCATTGGATGATCAACTACAGCAAAGCGGATTAGTCTGCATACAGAAGATCGTTCCGCGCCCTTGGGCGGTTATTCGTATACGACTCCGCCGGTGCGGTTCTTCCTTATGAACTCCCAGTCAAGCTCTACGCCGGCGCCCGGACCCTCCGGCGCGTACACACATCCGTTTTCATCGATCACATCCAGTCCGTCACGGTAGTCCTTGTAGATGGGAGCAAACGTGCCCTCGTTCCTGGGATGCACAAGCGCCATCTCGTAGAAGTTGGTGTTTCGAATTGAGGTCATGAGGTGGCGTTGGAGAGGCCCCCCGCCGTGCAGCTCGATGTCTATGCCCAGACCTTCGCAGGCGTGGGCGAGCTTCATCACGCCGGTCACGCCGTCATAGTTTACGTCGCCACGCATAAAATCGGTCGCCTCGGCTATGGCAAAGTCCACATGCGGCTCCAGGCTGCGGACATGCTCGGTCTGAAGTATGGGTGTCCTGATCAGTTGGCGCAACTTCCGGTGGCCGAATTGGGATATGCCGCCGTCTTTATAGGGGTCCTCCAGCCAGAAGAACCGCGCGTCGTCGCACGCGCGCCCCACGGTCCAGGTGTCGCCCCAGGTGTTGAGCTCGCACGCCGGGTCGATCAGAAGCGCCATGCCAGGGCCTACGGCTTTCCGCACAGCGGCGATGGTGGCGATTTCCCGGTCGACCCGGCCGCCGCCCCAGCCGTGTATCTTGAAACACGGGTAGCCCATCTCCTTGCATTGGACGGCGAACTCGGCGTACGCTTCCGGAGAATCAAGACCGCCGTTCTCGTCCCCGTGGGTTGTGGAAGCGTAGGCGGGCAACGGCCGTATGTGACCGCCCAGAAGCCGCCAGATAGGGGAGTTGTAGTATTTTCCGGCGATGTCCCAGAGCGCGTTATCCATGGCGGAGACGCCGATACGGGCGACCTGGCGCAAGGCGCGCTTCACGTCGGAGTACAGTCTTTCGCGCTCCAGCGTGTTCTTGCCGATGAGGTAACCGGCCCATATCGGCGCGGTAGAGAGTTCCACGCTCGAAGTGACCGTCTCCCCGACGATGCCCTGGTCGGTATAGATCTGGAGCACCGCCATTCGCCGTTTGGCGGTGCTTCCCTTCTCGTACACGAGATTGAACCCGTTGTAGTCGGTGCCCATATTCTTTATTTCATACTCTAATTCGGTGACTTCAAGGCGTGTGACCTTTGGTCCTGCTTCCATAATGCGTTTCTCCTCCGCACTTTTGCCTGTGGCTGTAGGATGAGTCAATTATAGAGTCAACCGATCGGGTGCGCCATATCGCGATAGTATGCTAAGATAGTTCGATTTGTGGCCGGCTGCCGGCCGTATCTCAGGGAGGTTGAGAATGGAAAGGATTGGATTTGTGGGATTGGGGATAATGGGAAAGCCGATGGCGAAGAACCTGTTGAAGGCGGGGTATGATCTCACCTTTTACGCCCGGAGGTCCGAGGTAATACGGGAGATGGAAGCGGCGGGCGGGAAGACGGCGAAGTCGTCGAAAGCGGTGGCCGAGATGACGGATATCATTGTGACGATTGTAACGGCGGATGCCGAGGTGAGAGAAGTAATCCTGGGGCCGGACGGGGTGCTGGAGGGTGCGTCGAAGGGCAAGCTGATTGTGGACATGAGCACGATATCTCCGCTGACGATACGCGAGGTGGCCGATATTGCGTCGAGGAAGGGCGTGCACGTGATGGACGCTCCTGTAAGCGGTGGAGAGCCCGGTGCAGTCGCCGGTACGCTGACCATCATCGCCGGGGGCGACAAGCAGGATTTCCAACGGTGCGGCGGGATTTTCAAGGCGATGGGCAAAGAGGAAAACATTTTCCACGTGGGCGCTGTGGGGGTAGGGCAGACGGTAAAGATTGTGAATCAGCTCATCGGTGGGATAAACATGGCTTCAATCGCAGAAGGGCTGATCTTGGGGATTCGCGCGGGTGCCGATCCGGATACCATGAGCCGCGTGATCGGCGTGAGCTCGGGGAATTCGACACTCTTTCAGAACCGCGTGAAGGATTTTCTGTTGAAGGATTCGTTCAAGCCGGGTTTTATGCTGGACTTGATGAAGAAGGACCTGGGCATCGGTGTCGATTTGGGCAAGGCGCTGAATGTGCCGGTTCCGATAGGTGCCGCGGCCTACCAGATGTACGCGGCTGCCAGCGGCCTGGGTGCGGGACAGCTCGACTTTTCAGCGGTCTGCCGGGTCATGGAACGTTTGACCGGTCTAAAGATCGGGAAATCGAAATAGCCTGTTATCACAGCCGAAGTACGTGGCGGTCCGGCGTATGATTGACCATGACGAGTTTTATCGCCGAACGCGGTATATCCAACGTTCGAATAAGCTCCTCGACCGAGACGGGAGCCAGCGGCTGTAAATGGCAGGGGTTGGCCACGACTTTCTTGAGCGAGCCGTAATAGCGAAGGGTCATACCCTGAAATGCCGCTTCTAAAAGCAGCCTAATTGACACGGCCTGACTTTTATTTTCAAAGTTTCCACGATATTGCCCATGTCCGGCCTTGTGACCCCGTGCTGTTCGGCGATGCGCCACAGCTTGAGGCAGGAAATTTTCCCTTGTACAGCAGCTTCTTTCACACTGGTGGACACAGGCTCGGGAAGCGTATCAAGTTCTTTTACCAGCTTATACCCGGGCATTCCCTTCTGCGGGGCATATCCGAACAACCCAAGTTGACATTTCGTTATGCGAATATCGAAACGGTTGGCGTGTTTGCCGATGTCCAGCGGCTTTGTCCCCAGGCTCGCCGCAACCCTGTGGGTCGCTTCGCAGGTGAGTTGCCCGTCCCCACCAACGGCGGAACGTATCTGTTTCTCTACTGTGTCTTTGCTCATGTCCATCATTCCTACGTTATAAGTCTATGTGTTTTATATTACTGCAACGGTCATGAACATAAAAGAAAAAGAAACGATGGGCAAGAGGGCGCCGCCCCGGCTTTCCCTCGCTCCCATGCACTTTTCAGGTTCTCTCCTCGCTCAGGAACTGCATCTGATAGAGCGTATGGTACATACCCTTTTTCGTCATGAGCTCATCGTGTGTGCCGGCTTCAAAGACCCTTCCGTTGTGGAGGACGATTATCCTGTCGGCGTTTCGGATAGTCGAGAGCCGATGAGCGATGACAATCGAGGTTCTATCGGCGAGAAGCTTCACCAGAGCGCTCTGGATGAGTTTTTCGGTCTCCGTATCGATGTTGCCGGTCGCTTCGTCGAGGATGAGTACGTCCGGATTGTGGGCGAGAGCGCGGGCGAAAGAGAGAAGCTGCCGTTGTCCCGTGGACAGGTTACCAGCGCGTTCGGTCAACTCGGTTTCAAGGCCCTTCGGAAGACGGTTGATAAAAGAATCCGCTTGCACCTGCTCAACCGCCCGGCGCACCCGTTCAACCGGAATCTCATCGCCAAGCCGGATGTTATCGAGTATGGTGCCCGAGAAAAGAAACACATCCTGAAGCACAGACTGGACACGTCGTCTGAGCTCTTTCGTGGGAATATCCCGGATATCTGTGCCGTCAAGCCTTATGACACCGCTCTCGATGTCCCACAGACGGGTGAGCACCGATGTTATCGTCGTCTTTCCCGCTCCCGTATAACCGACGATGGCTACCGTTGCTCCGGGCTCGATGGTAAAGGAAAGGTCCCGCAGCACCGGTTCTCCCGGTTTGTAAGAGAAATTGACACGATCAAACTCGATCCTTCCCACTGTTTTTTGAGGCACGATGGGTGTCAAAGGCTCACTCACCCGGTCGTCCGCGTCAAGCAAGTTAAACATCCGTTCCGCGCCCGCCATGGCCGACTGCAGGATATTGTACTTTTCCGAGAGGTCCATCACCGGCTGGTAGAACATCCTGATCAGGTTCAGGAAAGCTATCAAAACGCCAAGGGACACGAGATCGCGAAGCAGGAAATAAGCGCCGAAGTAGATCACCACCGCCGTCGAGGTTGTCGAGAGCAGATCCATCAACGGCCGGAAGGTAGCGAACAGGCGCATCTCCAGGAGGCTCGCCTCGAGGACTTCACCGTTTTTCTCATCGAACTCGCCGGCAACCCGCTTCTCCTGTACGAAGAGCTGCACGATCCGCATCCCCGAAATGTGCTCCGAAAGGAAAGCGTTCAATCTTGAAATAGCCAGCCGTACCGCCCGAAAGGCATCACGCACCTTCACGCGGAACAACACCGTAACGATAAATACCGGCGGCAGGGTCGCGATTGTCACAAGAGCAAGCCGCGGGCTCAACAGGAACAGCGCGACAGTGACCCCGATCATTGTGCTGAAATCTTTCATTACCGCGGTAAGCACCTCGGTAAACATCTCGTTGATAGTCTCCACGTCGTTTGTCACCCGCGAAACCAGACGGCCGACCGGATTTCTGTCGAGGTAACGGAGCGAAAGGCCAAGGGTGTGTTCGAATAACCGTGAGCGAAGGTCTTTCATGACCATCTGGCTGACGTAGGCTTCGAGGTACACCTGTAAAAAGGTGAAGACGAACACCCCGAAAAGCACGGCCACCAGGGTCCGGACATACCCGGCCAATCCTTCATAATTGTTCTTCCTCAGAGCCCGTACCGCATCCCGGTCCATGCGTTTGAGATCGTCCTGCGTGACAATGACGACCTTCGCCCCCGCAGTGATCAGATCGGGGTAATCCGCTACCGCTTCCGAAACCCCCGTACCGGAGGTTGGGAAAGCGAGGAAATTCTCTTCGAGGAGCACACCGTTTTCCCGCATCAGCTCTTTTTCCCTCGCCGAGAAATCAGCGAGCCTCGAGGCCGGTATGTACAGCACTCCGTCAACGAGGTACTCCCGGTCGATATCTCCCATTCTGTCGATCTGCCCGGGCTCAAGGCCGGAAAGGACGATGCCGCGCCGATACGGGAGGATCTGGTTGTCCACCGCGCGCTGTATAATGATTGGAAGAAGAAGTTCACCGACAGTGGCGATAAGCAGCGCGGCGACCGCAAGGATGAAAAAAAGAAGGTACGGTTTGAGATACCCGAGTATCCTCCGCATGATGCGGGCGTCGTAGCTTTTCAGAATTTCTTCATGTTCGAAAAAATCACTCATCGCTCTTTCCTGATCGATTCCTCGAGCTGCTGCAGCCGGTAGACATCCGCATAGAATCCGGGTGTACGGACGAGCTCTTCGTGACTGCCCTGCTGGATGATCCTGCCGTTTTCCAGCACCAGGATAACATCCGCCGTTTTCAGCGTGGAGATACGATGGGCGATGATGATAAAGGTCTTGCCCTCGATCATTCCGGGAAGGTCCGAGAGGATCGCGTCCTCGGTCTCGGTGTCCACCGATGAAAGGGCGTCGTCGAATATCACGATGGATGAATCGGCGGCAAGCGCCCGGGAAATCGCGACCCGTTGTTTCTGCCCGCCCGAGAGTGACACGCCTCGCTCTCCGACCACGGTGTCCCATCCGTCCGGAAACATCGAGAAATCACGCGAAATGGTCGAGACATCCGCCGCTTTCTTGAGCAACTGCTCGTCAGCGCGCGGATTGCCGAATCCGATGTTCGCGCGTATGGAGGCGGAAAAGAGAAAGCTGTCCTGAGGGACCACCGAGACGGCGCTTCGCAAGACCGTCAGGTCGTATTCCCTGACATCGATCCCGTCAAGGAAAACCGACCCCGGCGGTGGATCGTAAAGCCGGGGGATGAGATTCACGAGGGTGCTTTTTCCAGAGCCGGTCTTGCCGAGGATCCCGAGCACACGCCCCGCCGGCAGGTCGAGATCGATACCTTCAAGCGCCGGTGAATCGGCCCCGGGATAGGTGAAGGTGAGGTTCCTGATGGCCAGGCCCCCCTTGATTTGAGAAGTTACCATCCGCTGCGCCGGCGGGCTCGCGATATCCGGCTCTTCATCCATGATGGCGTTTATCCGTTCGAGAGAGGCGCCTGCCCGCTTCAGCATGTTGATAGTGAACCCCGCGCCGAGCAGCGGCCAGATGAGCATCTGCAGATAGGCAAAGAAGGCCGTAAACTCGCCGGGTGACATGAGCCCTTCCATGACCGTCCGGCCGCCGAAGATGATGAAAAGCACCGTTGAAAGTCCGGCGAGAAGACTCACCGCGGGGAAGAAGAATCCCCATGACCGTACCAGCTTCAAATTCCTTTCAGAATAGTCTAGATTCTTTGAGACAAACCGTTTGACAAAAACGGCCTCTTTCACAAATGTTTTGAGCACCCGGACACCGGAAAACGATTCCTGGACCGTATCGCTCAAATCCGAGAATCCTTCCTGAACTTTCTTGAACTGCTCGCCGACGATCCGGCTGAAAAAGATAACGCCGATCGTGAGAACCGGGAGCGGCGAGAGCGACAGCAGCGCCATAGTGCTGTTCAGATCGATCATGATGACCAGTACGGCTATGATCATCATGACGCCGTCTATGCCCAGGGCAAACCCGATTCCGGTAGCCATCCGTATGGCGTTCACATCGTTTGTCAGATGCGCCATGAGATCGCCGGTCTTTTGCCGTGCGTAAAAGGTGGCGGATAACGACTGGAGATGGTTGTAAAGATCGCCCCTGATCTCCGCCTCGATCTGCCTCGCGGCGCCGTTTATGAAGTACCGCCAACAGTATCTGCCGAAAGCGACGAGAAGCGCCAGGCCGATCATCGGCAGCACGGCGAAGAGAATCTCTTTCATGCCGAAAAATCCGGAAGCGGCAAGGTCGATGGCTTTTCTGACCAGTTGCGGGATGTAGAGTTGTGCGGCGTCGGTAACGATGAGAAACAGAATACCGAATATGTATTGCCGCCCATGGGCCTTCAGATACAACCCGAGGCGTCTGTAGTTTTTCAACATCGGTTACAAATGTATCCTAATTCTGCGGGAATGTCGCTTATCAAGTGCAGACCGGAGCTTGCGTAACTCTGTTCTTTCCGGGACGGCGCAGCCGTTCCCGTGCACAAAGCCGCCTGTCAGTGAGGCGGATTGTAATTGTTCTGCCCATGGTTTGCAAGAGATCCTATATCAGGTGGGTATCCTGCCGGAGTGAGATACATGCATCATGGGCGCGGCTTTACATATCGAGCAACAGAAGAGTGACCTTCACGTCTCCTTGTTCCGGTACGAGCACGACGTTCATGTCGGTGCTTGTCTTACGCAACAGCGTGCTGAAATCACGCTGGAAGTCGTGCTTTAGAAAAGAGAGGTGTCTACCGTAGAGGTTTTCCAGAAATACCCTGTTGTTTTCTGTGTTTGCGTAATAGCGTTCCGCAGAGTTCAGGGCACCTCGAAGGGTGATTGTCAGATGGTTCCCGTCAAAGTCCACAAGCGTCGACCCTTCACTGTAAGACGTCTCTCTTCCAAACAGATTCCGTAGTTTTCCATGCAATTTCCGGGTTACTTCAAATTGTAAGTCTGTTTCAGTCAAGCGCATCCTCCCAAAATACTCTGTTTTCATTGATCCCGCTGAAACGAGTTTCTTCATACTCGTCCCGCAACAAAAAAAGGCCAGCTCCAGCGTCCACAAGGGAAACGTCAGAACTGGCCTATTGTCAGCCCACGGACTCATACCGTTTGCTCACAATCCACCGTTAATTTGTTGGTAATGTATACGGAAAAACATGCGCGGTCAAGGTCTCCTATGGTCTGCGGCTAACAGGCTGCTGACAGAGTAATTAATGGGCGGCTACATGAGGGGTTTGTCAACAGCCCGCCAAGTCTACTTCCTCGTCGAGAGTGAAAATAATAATCCTTTCGCCCGTTACAGTACTGATGTCCGTGTGGAGGCTGACGACCACGCGGTTCGTTATATCTTGAATAATGGCATACAGCATGTCCTTCGCATTTTCGATCAATTCTATTCTGACTTGTTTTATAAGTGATCTGCCTTGAGATATATCAGCTGAATTGGCAAGTTTTTTTTCCGCCGCCGTGAGCACGCCCTTCAAGCGCACGAACACCAGGTCTCCGATGATGAAAGTCCTGGTTTCATCGGGCCCGCGTCCCATAAAATCCTTTTCAAACCTGATCATCGCGTTGCTGATATCGGCTTCGAGTTGTCCCTTCGATTTTTTCATAAGGCTTCCCTTTAGGCACTCTTAATCAAAAGAGGCAGACGCCAAAACATCCCCGAGAAGCGCTTCCAACGCGCCGGTCGGACAGACCTGGAAACAGTAACCGCAGCCCACGCAGGCATCACTTTTCACCGCAGCGCCGCTCAGCATCGAAATCGCGTTGTACCAGCACACCTCCCAGCATCGCTCGCAGCCGGTGCAAAGACCGGCATCCGCCTGCGCGTCCCGATAGGCGGATGATAACCTGCTTCGGCGGTTTTCGGCAACTTCCAAAGGCATGGTAAGCAGGTGTAACGCCACACCGCGCTATGCCCGAAGTTGCGTATTGTCACGGCCCCGGGTTTACTGCCCGCGCTCTTCAGGACGGCAAATACCCCCTGTGTGGCAGAGCTCGCTGCGATGACAAACGGGTTGCGTAACCCGAGCGATGTGACTGATAGATCGGCCTTTATGTATCTGCTTGTCAAATTGGTGTTGTGCTTATCCTGCGTGCATCGAATCCGGGAAGCATTATGCAGTCCGTGCAATACGATTGTGGCGCTTTTGTTCATAGATTACACGATCCACGCCCCTCCATATATACGAGAGGGGTATTATTTCGAGGCAAGCTCCGGTAGGATTTGAATAAGGTGCAAGCGGACCTCTGATCGCGGATAGTTGCACTGACAGGGAGTGACAGAAGAATCATGAAACCGAATATTGTCTACATTCTTGCCGATGACATGGGATATGGCGATGTGGGTTGTCTGAATCCCGATTGCAGGTTCCCGACCCCCAGTCTTGACCGCCTTGGCCGGGAGGGGATGATGTTCACGGACGCCCATTCCTCGTCGTCGCTCTGCACCCCAAGCCGTTACAGTATTCTCACCGGCCGTTACTGCTGGCGGACCTATCTCAAATCCGGAGTGCTGTGGGGCACCGGGAGCGCGATCATCGAGAGCGGCCGGGGTACCGTCGCGTCGCTGCTCAAGAACGCCGGCTACAGCACCGCCTGTATCGGCAAATGGCATCTCGGCTGGGATTGGGCGGTCAAACCCGGTTACGAGGACAGGGTCGATATCGACACAATGAGCGGCGAAGACGGCCGGATGGATTGGATCGATTTTTCCAGGCCGATCAAAAACGGCCCTACCACCCGCGGGTTTGACTACTATTACGGCATTATCGCTTCGCTCGATATGCCGCCTTATGTGTACGTGGAGGACGATATGCCGTCGCCGGAACCGCTTGCCTGGCAGGAGCAGGACGGCATGTGCAGACCGGGTCTTCGCGGACAATCGCTCAGGTGGAATAACGTCCTGCCCAACCTGACGGAGAGGGCAGTATCGTATATCGAAGATCAGACCGCGGATCAACCGTTCTTTCTCTACTTCCCGCTCACCGCCCCGCATACGCCGATTGCGCCGGCCGACGAGTTCAAGGGAAAGAGCGGGATGAACGACTATACCGATTTTTGCATGGAGGTCGATCACCGCGTCGGGCAAGTCCTCGACGCCCTCGACCGAAAAGGATTGGCGGACAACACGATAGTAATCTTCGCGACCGACAACGGAGCGAGCGGTAATCACGCACGATGCCCGTGGCTTGCAAAGGAGTTCGGTCATTACTCCAGTTATATCTACCGCGGTTACAAATCGGATATATGGGACGGCGGCCACCGGTTGCCGTTCCTCCTTCGGTGGCCCGGGATGGTCAAGCCCGGCTCGGTGTGCGATCAGAGAGTCGGGCTTTTCGACCTGTTTGCGACGGCGGCTGAAATCACCGGGCAGGCGATCCCTGACAACGAGGGGGAGGATTCGGTCTCGCTACTCCCGGTTTTCAAAGGCGGGTCCATCGACGGATCAATCCGG
>JAFGHN010000324.1 GCA_016930115.1 Spirochaetales bacterium
CCCACAGTATATGGATGGCGTGTCAAATTGCACAGCCTTTACACGCCAATTACTACTACGTATGATCCATCCGTTCACAACGCATAATCTGCCGATCGGGCACAGCCGGTTGACGGAGCCCGGATGGTTTTTCGTATGCAGCGATGTCGCACCTGCAGTCTCCAGGAGATCCTATGAAAGACAGCCGATCCGCTCACAACATCTCGAGTCCCAGAGCGATTTTTTTGCTCAACTGTGCGGCGATGGTTCAACACGGAGTTGTTCTCCTGATAGTCGGTCCCATCGTGCCGAATTTGATGGCGACCTTCGGCGTCGGAGAAGCCACGACCGGAATGCTTCTTGGTGTAGGCTCGCTGGGTTTTTTGTGGGGCCCGCTGATCGCCGGCGCTATTATCGACCGGGCGTCCGTCCGACGGGCGCTTCTCATTGGATTTCTCATCGAGATTGTGTTTTTGCTGCTATTCGGCCTATCGGGCGCGTTTGCCGTTGCGGTGCTGGCAAATCTCTTCCTGCATCTCGGCGCGTCTTTTGTAGAAATAAGCGGTAGTTATCTTCCCACGATCATCCCGGGTTTGGGGCGCGCGCACTCCCGGATGAATCTGATTCATGCCTTTTTCAGCGTTGGAGCGTTTATTGGTCCGTTCCTCATTGGTCTCTATGTGGAGGCTTCCGGGCGGTGGCGGCCGCTGTTTTTCTTCGCCATAGTTCCTACGGCGCTCCTCGCCCTATGGACCATACGGCTCCGCGTTCCCCGGCCCGGCGGTGGTGCTTCAGCCTTCAATAATCCCGAGGGTGCGGGCGGGATGAAGGAGAACCTGATTGCAGTGCTGCACAGCAGGGGAGCGGTGTGGGGCGCCTTGTGCCTGCTGTGTTATGTGGGCGCGGAGGTCGGAATCTCGAGCTGGATTGTGTACTATCTTCAGAAGGTGCTGGAATTCGACACCGTGAAATCAGCGGCAGGGCTCTCCGTGCTCTGGGTTTTTATCATGGCCGGACGGTACTTCAACAGCATACTGGGGAGACATATGTCGGCAAAAGCCCTGGTGACGATTTCCGGTTTCGGCGGTTTTGCCGGTGTGATTGTTTTCCTTCTTGTTGACGGTGCGGCGCTTGCATATATCCTGCTTGCCTGGATAGGGCTCTGCCTTTCAGGCGTTTTCCCAAACGTGATGGGAGAGCTGAACAATCGTGATCCCGGGCGGGCGGGGTTGGTCACTGCCGTCATGACCATGGGGGCCGCTCTCGGTGGAGGGATTTTCCAATGGCTCGTGGGTCTCGTTGCCGATTTTGCCGGGATAAGGGCCGCCTTTGTCATCCCGGCCGTCCTGCAAATTCTGATGGTTGTGAGCTTTCTATACGCGCTCAAGCCTGAGAGGCAATCGCCGGTGCGTCGTTGACTAGCCCAAAATCTTCTTCTAACATGGGCGGACGCGACCGAAGACAGCCTGCGAGGAGGCGAAATGGAGAAGAAAACGAATCTGCTGGCAAAATTGCTCGTAAAACGCGATAGGGCGATGCAGGGAGGGGGCGGCAAGCGCATCGAAGATCAACATGAAAAAGGTAAGATGACGGCGCGCGAAAGAATCAAGGCGCTTGTCGATCCCGGAAGTTTCGAGGAACTTGATATGTTTGTCATCCACAGATGCCACGATTTCGGCATGGATGAGAAACACTACTTCGGTGACGGTGTGGTGACAGGGAGCGCGACAATCGAAGGACGGGTCGTGTACCTCTTTGCACAGGATTTCACCGTCAACGGGGGGTCGCTCTCCAAAACTCATGCAGAAAAGATCTGCAAAGTCATGGATATGGCTGTGAAAACCGGGGCGCCTGTAATCGGGCTGAACGATTCCGGCGGAGCCCGCGTCCAGGAAGGGATCGATGCCCTTGCAGGATACGGGGAGATTTTCTTGAGGAACGTGATGGCATCCGGGGTGATACCGCAGATATCGGCGATCATGGGCCCCTGCGCCGGGGGGGCTGTGTATTCCCCTGCAATTACTGATTTTGTCATCATGAACCGGCAGACCAGCTACATGTTCGTCACGGGACCCAAAGTGGTGAAGACTGTTCTGAACGAAGACGTTACCACCGAAGGTTTGGGCGGCGCCCAGATTCATGCAACCCGCAGCGGTGTGGCACAATTCCTCACGGATACTGAGGAAGAGACGCTTCTCTTAATCAGAAAAATCTTGAGTTTCATTCCGCAGAACAACCTGGAGGATCCCCCCAATATTACGCCGCGGGACACCATCGAGCGACGCGCCGAAGCGCTCAATACCCTGGTGCCGGAGGATCCTAACAAAGGCTATGACGTTCTCGACGTTATCGAGGGCGTTGTCGATGAAGGCGAGTTTTTTGAGGTAGCCAGGAACTACGCACAGAACATTGTCGTCGGGTTTGCCAGAATGAACGGGCATTCGATCGGCGTTGTGGCAAACCAGCCCAGAGTCATGGCCGGAGTACTGGACATAAATGCCAGCGTAAAAGCGGCCCGATTCATCCGGTTTTGCGATTCTTTCAATATTCCTCTCGTCTTTTTTGAAGATGTTCCGGGCTTCCTTCCCGGCATGAACCAGGAGCACAACGGAATTATCAGACACGGCGCCAAGTTGCTCTACGCTGTGGCGGAGGCGACGGTGCCGAAAGTCACCGTCATTCTCAGGAAGGCGTACGGTGGTGCATATATCGTTATGAACAGCAGGCACCTGCGGGCCGATGTTGTCTACGCCTGGCCGACGGCGGAATTAGCCGTCATGGGAGCAAAAGGGGCTGTAGAGATTGTTTACGGTAGAGAAGCCCGTGATGCGGAAAACCCTGAAGGATTTCTTGCGGAAAAAGTGGAAGAATATGAGGACAGATTTTCGAATCCCTACCGGGCGGCGGAAAAAGGTTACATAGAAGATGTCATTGAACCCGCGTCTACCAGATTCAGGGTAATCCGCGCTCTGGAGATGTTGTGGACCAAGCGGGATTCGAATCCGCCGCGTAAACACGGTAACATACCACTCTAGGGCAGGGGGTGAGAGCAGCAATGAAAAAGATCATTGTTCTTTTCTTGATCTTCGTCACAATCGGTACTTTCGCCCAGGATTCTAAACAGCTGCGGGAAATGACGCTTTCAGAAATTTCCGGCGCGAAAGGGATACGGTCAGAGAAGCTCAAGGAAATGATTGTCCCTCATGTGGCGGAGGAACAGATAGGGCTGCCGCTCGAGAAGATTGATTCGACCATCACAAACGCGTTTATTCAACAGGCTCTGGATAGCTATTTCGAGTTTCGCACACTCCGTGATTTGGCCGAAGATACCCACTATCCCATAAAGAAGCTCGGCAGCAAGCTGGGCCTCGAAATCAGCAGGTCGGGGTATGAAAAACCGCTCAAGGAGTTTGGTGTTTCGGCGCAAAGAGTCAACCGGGCCTTGAGTGATTATGACGCCGAGGAGAACGGGTTTATCTGGAATGTCGTAGCGACCGGTATGATCATCGTGTTCGTAGCATTGGTATTGACCGGACTGATCATGTGGCTTTTCGAGTATTTCCACAGATTACACAATCAGAGAATCAGACGCAAAACCGGAGCACTTACTGCAACCGTGGTTGGCGCCGCGCCTCACAAAGAGGAGCACCTGTCACAGAGGATGAAGCGGAGGCTTTCTATTACCGCGAGGCGAATTGCCGCGGCTGAAGAATTGGATGCATACACGGTGGTTGCTATTGCCACGGCAATCCGGCTGCACGAGGCCGCGCTGGAGGAAGAAAACCGGATCCTCGCGACCTGGACAAAAGGGTCGGCAAGTTTCTGGAAAACCAACCGCGTGATGCCCAATCGGATATTCTTTGAAAATAGATGGGGTAAGTGATGAAAACATACAGAATGACGATAAATGGTGAAACCTACAGAGCGCGTATCGTTGAGTATAGCGAAGACAGGGTAGTGGTCAATCTCAACGATGTGGATTGGGTTGTCGAAATAGAACAGGAAGAGGGCGCTCAGACGCCGCGTCTTATCCGCGCTCCCCAAAAAGAGGCAAACGTCCTCTCCGTTCCACAGAAAGCGACGTTTGCCGTCGGGGGCGCCGTCACGGCGCCTCTCCCGGGGGTGATCAAGTCCATTCTGGTAAAGGAAGGGGATACGGTACAAGAAGGTGACGCGCTCCTCGTTCTCGAAGCCATGAAGATGGACTCTGAAATCGACGCCGGCATAGGGGGCATCGTGAAAAAGATCTGCGTTGCCGAAGGGGCAGCCGTTCAGGAAGGCGAGACCCTTGTGGAAATTGGGCGGTAGTTATGCAGGACATGCTTCATTTCTTCAATACCACAGCCTTGGCCGATCTTGGGCTGCAATCCGGCATAATGGTGCTTATCGGTCTCATATTCATTGCACTCGGTATTGTAAAAAACTATGAGCCGTTGCTGCTCGTCCCCATCGGGTTCGGGATCGTGCTGGGCAATATTTCCCTGGGCGGGGGCGTGTATGAGGACGGATCGGTCATGAAGTATATCTACTTCGGGGTGACAAGCGGCGTTTTCCCCCCACTCATCTTCCTCGGCATTGGCGCTATGACCGATTTTTCGACGCTCATCGCCAATCCAAAACTGATACTCCTCGGAGCCGCCGCCCAGTTTGGTATTTTTGCCACGTTTATCGGAGCGAAGCTCCTGGGTTTTGACATACTCGAAGCCGGAGCCATCGGTATCATCGGCGGCGCCGACGGACCCACATCGATCTTCCTCTCTTCCAAGTTGGCGCCGCATCTGGTAGGTCCGATCGCCATCGCCGCCTATTCCTACATGGCCCTGGTTCCCATCATCCAGCCCCCGATAATCAGGCTCCTGACGACGAAGAAAGAGCGTTTGATACGCATGAGGCCGCCGAGGGTGATTTCCAAATCGACCAAGATACTGTTTCCGGTTATCGGCTTCATCGTGACAGCCCTCATCGCCCCGGGAGGGAAAATCCTGTTGGGCATGCTCTTCTTCGGGAACATCCTGAAGGAAAGCGGGGTGACCGATCGTTTGGCTGAATCCGCGAGGCACGCTCTCATCGATATCGTGACCGTTCTTCTCGGGCTGGCAGTGGGCGCGAGCACGCAAGCGGACTATTTTCTTACGCCCCAATCCTTGATGATCTTTGCACTGGGGGCGTTCTCCTTCTGCATCGCCACCGCTGCCGGGGTGTTATTCGCAAAACTCATGAACCTGCTTCTCAAAGAGAAGATAAATCCGATGATTGGAGCGGCGGGTGTATCCGCGGTTCCGGACAGCGCCCGGGTGGTTCACCATCTCGGGCAGGTGCACGACAAGAAAAACTTTCTTCTTATGCACGCGATGGCGCCGAATGTCGCCGGTGTTATCGGCTCGGCGGTGGCTGCAGGCGTGCTTCTCGGTATCCTGGGGTCTTGAGACCCCAGGCCTTTCAGTGCCAGGTGCGCCTGCCCACCTGAAGCAAGCCTTCGAAGATTTCCTCATCACTCAGAAGTACAGCTTCTTCAAGGACCCGTGAAACCGAGTTTGATACGTTCTTTGACGCCAGACATGCGGGCGGCCCGTCAAGATCATCAAAGAAACGCCGGGTTACCTCAGCGGCGATCCTTGCGCCGATTGCGAGGCCTCCGGCGGCTTCCTCCACAATCGCGACCGCCCCGGTCTTCTTCAACGACTTGCCGACGGTTGCATAGTCGAGGCTGACCAGGTCCACCGTGCGGAGATCGATGATTTCAGCCGATACTCCTTCGGCTGCCAGCCTGCCTGCGATAGCTTCGACCCGTCCGGTCATCGAGGAGTAGGTCAGAACGGTAATATCGTTCCCTTCGGCAGTCACGCGGGCTTTGCCGAAAGGAATGAAGTAGTCGAGATCATCAACGGGAACCGGAAATTTCTTCGTGTACAGTGCGTTGTGTTCGAGGAAGAGCACCGGGTCAAGCGACACCATCGCCGTATTGAATAACCCGATATAGTCAAAGGCGGTGCTCGGCGCCGCGATCCTCCAACCCGGGAAAAGCGCGAAAAGTCCGATCGGGTCCATGGAATGCTGTCCGCCGTATCCTAAGCCGGTGGCGATACGTGTCCGGGCGACAAGGGGAAGATCGGTTTTTCCGCCGTACATGTGGCGGGCCTTTGCTATCTGGTTAAAAACCTGGTCCGCTGCTACGAGCGTGAAGTCGGGAAACATGATTTCCACCACCGGTTTCAACCCCGTCATCGCGGCGCCGCAGGAGAGCCCGATAAACCCGGCCTCAGAAATCGGCGTGTTAAGGACACGGTCAGGGAAGCGGGACGGCAATCCCTTCGTGGCCTGATAGGCCCCCCCTCCAAAGTTGGCCACCTCTTCCCCCAGCACCACTACCGCTTCATCTTTCTCGAGCCAGCGTCCGGTCACCTCGGCGATCCCGTCTGAATAGTTGGCCTCCCGGAACTCCCGGAAGTCTTCCCTTTCGCTATAACGCAAGCCCGCGAGCTCTTTCCCGTCGCTCCGCACGCCGATTTCGGCGCTCGCAGGATCGGGCCAGAGTTCCTTTCGCACCTGACAATGGCCCTCTCCCTCCGTACAGAACTCGAGCGCCTGCTCCACCGCCTGTCGCGCGAGTGTACGGATCCTGTTGGTATCTTCTTC
>JAFGHN010000325.1 GCA_016930115.1 Spirochaetales bacterium
ACGTTGCCATCGGCGTGGTTGAAGGAGTGGTTACCGGCTTGATAGTCGTGATCATTTCGCGCGCGCAAAGCGTTTCCACTCTCACCGGCTCGAGTGGTAATGCGGCTTTACCGCCGGTCAGGAGACACCGTGTGGTCATCGGTATTCTGGCCGCGGCGGTCATTATCGGCGGTCTGTTTTCCTGGTTTGCGTCAAGCCTTCCGGACGGTCTCGAATGGTCGGTTGCAGCAGTGGCGGGTGAACACACTCTGAAGGAGCCGGCTTCACGAATCCAGGGGGTGCTGTCCTTTCTCCCTGATTATGGGTTCCGAAACACCGAAGGGGGGAAACCGGCGACAACCGTTGCGGGTCTTGCGGGCGGCGGCATAACACTTGCCGGCGTGCTGCTGCTCGGCTTCTTCCTCAGACGTCGGATCAAGAGAGTGAAGAGATAGAAAGCGGGCGTGATGACGATCGAAGAGCGATTCTACAATATCGGACGCCTCGACGACTTGTCCCGTGATGATTCTCCCGTCCACAGGCTGGACGCGCGTGTCAAGATTATCGTCACGCTCGTGTTTATTGTGCTGGTTACGTCTTACGACAGGTATGCGTTGGGCAGGCTTCTTCCCTTTGCGGCGTTTCCGGTGCTTTTCAGTGCTGCTGCCGGGCTTCCGTCGCTGTTTATTCTTAAGGTTCTCCTCGTCACTTCTCCTTTCGCCGTGCTGGTCGGCATATTCAATCCGGTTCTGGACAGAGAAGTCATCCTGGTAGCAGGAAATCTCGCTGTATCGGGAGGATGGATTTCCTTTATATCCATAATAACTCGATTTATGCTATGTATGTCCGCCGCGCTCATCCTCGTCGCTACCACGGGTTTTTACAAAATCTGCGCCTCGCTGATGCGTCTCAAGGTTCCGGCGGTGCTGACCGTCCAACTGATGTTGCTCTACAGGTATCTATTCCTGCTCGTTGAAGAAGCGATACGTCTCCTGCGGGCAAGACGGCTGCGGTCGTTCAACAGAAAAGGCTCCGGCATAGAGAGTACCGGGGCGCTTCTCTCATCACTTCTCACGAGGACCCTGACGCGTGCCACGCGCATCCATGACGCGATGCGAGCACGCGGATTCAACCTGGACTTGCCGCTTGGTACCGCCGGCAGGATGCGACTTTCCGATTTCGTCGTGCTCCTTTCGGTTTTGCCGGCGCTGTCGGCATTGCGGGTTTTTGACCTTTCGGGCTCCCTCGGATCGATGATTACAGGGGGGGCCGGTTGAGTCACCATTTCATCAGAGTCACAAATCTGCGCTATAGCTATCCGGATGGAACCGAAGCCCTCACGGGTGTATCGTTCGAGATAAAGCATGGTGAATCTGTCGCGATTGTAGGGGCCAACGGTGCCGGCAAATCTACCCTCCTTCATCATCTGAACGGCTCGATTGTTCCGCATTCGGGTACGGTGAATATCGGCGGTCTTCTCGTCACAAAGAAAAACCTGTCCGCAATCCGGCGTCATGTCGGGACCGTTTTTGCCGATCCCGACGACCAGCTCTTTATGCCAACGGTTGGTGAAGACGTCGCCTTCGGCCCGCTCAATTTGGGATTGGAGAATGTACACGAAAAATGTCTCGCAGCGCTCAAATCCGTGGGCGCCGCGCATCTGGTCAATCGGCCGCCGTTCAGGCTGTCAACGGGCGAAAAGCGCCGCGCGGCGCTCGCCACGGTGCTGGTGATGAGCCCTGATATTCTGGTCCTTGACGAACCTGCGTCCGGTCTTGATCCGAAGGCACGCAGAAATCTGATCGACCTGCTCGCCGGATTCGAGCATACGAAGATCATCGCAACTCACGACCTTGATATGGCGATGGATCTCTGCGAACGAACGCTCATTTTCACTTCCGGTGCGCTGGCCGTCGACGGGTTGAGCCGGGAGATCCTCACGGATGCCGTGCTCCTTGAAGCGAATGGCTTGGAGCTGCCGTTATCCGTACGGGCGTGTCCCGTGTGCGGCCGGTCATGAAGGGATCTGCTCGGCTTGCTGCGGCAGCCGCCAGGCAGGCCTCA
This sequence comes from Spirochaetales bacterium, assembly GCA_016930115.1. Lineage (GTDB taxonomy): Bacteria > Spirochaetota > Spirochaetia > ARS1246 > ARS1246 > JAFGHN01. The sequence continues at coordinate 2,044 of JAFGHN010000325.1, forward strand.
CCGGCAAGAAAGGTGATCACAGTCTAGATTCGGAACCCTGGCAAAAGACCGCGTCCTGGAAGCTCGCGCTGGATCTTCTTTCACCAATCTCCGGGGTTCTTGCTGCTTGCAGGGCCGGAGAACCCTCTATATCATCTTGTCATGGCGGCCAGTCCGAAGTGGTTCTCGGTCGCGCGTTTCTGTCGTCACCAGGATTGATGGCGACCGTCTTCAACCAGCGTTCCAATCGGCGGATAATCGCCCGGGACAGGTTATCCTGCGCCCGGCTCTCGTTGTATACTGACGACGATTTTGACAATCAGGAGGGTGGTCAGGATGGCATCTAGAATCAAAAGCATCCATGCTAGAGAGGTTTTCGACACAAAAGGTCTTCCCACCGTCGAGGTAAGCATGCTGTTGGAGGACGGCAGCTCGGGGCTGGCTGCGGCGCCCGGCGGTACTTCCAGGGGGTCCAGCGAGCCTTTCGACTTGAGGGATGGAGACCAGTCGTACTTCAACGGTATGGGGGTCGGCAAGGCTATTCATAACGTGAATACCGAGATTGCCGGCAGGTTGAAGGGGATGGATGCCGCCGATCAGGATGCGATAGACAGGGCGCTCTTAGAGCTTGACGGCACCGGGAACAAATCGAGGCTCGGGGGCAACGCCGTCATAGCGACATCGCTGGCAAATGCAAAAGCTGCCGCCGGAGCCCGGGGAGTTGAGCTTTTCGAGCATCTTGGAGGGGGAACGGAGATACCGGTATCCCTCGCTAACATCATGTACGGAGGGCCCGCGTACGTGGGAGTGGCCGGGACCGCGGATTTTCAGGAGTACAAGCTCTACGCGCTGTCGGCGGCGGGCCCCAAAGACGGCTACCTCAGGATATCGCGCATCTACGAACGGCTCAGGGAGATGACGGTGCGGAATCAGGGGTTCGGCATACCAAGGCTTGCCCAGCTGGCGGGCGGACTCGCCGCCAGGTTTGATTCCAACGAAGAGCCATTCGCCGCCGTGACCGCGCTGATCGAAGAAGAGGGGTATATCCCCGGGAAAGACTTCGGCTTTTATATAGATATGGCCGCCACCCAGCTCTACGAGGATGGCAAGTATCACCTGAGAGCGGACAATCAGGTGTTGTCCAGAGAGGAGTGGATAGGCAGAATCGTGGACTTGTGCAACAGGTATCCCATCATCAGCATGGAGGACTGCCTCCACGAGGATGACTGGGACGGGTGGGTTGAGCTGACAAAACGGCTGGGCGACAGAGTGCAGCTGGTGGGCGACGACCTCTTTACTACCAATCCGGTGAGGCTAAGAAAGGGCATCGACATGGGCGCGGCCAACGCGGTTGTCATCAAGCCGAACCAAGTCGGGACGCTCACCGAGACCTTTGAGACGATCAGAATCGCCAAGGCGGCGGGCTACGGTACGATTGTCTCCGGACGGTCCGGGGAGCTGTGGGACCCGTATATCGCACACCTTTGCGTCGGGCAGTCGCTCGGCCAGGGGAAGATGGTCAACTGCCCCGCCGGCGGACAGCACCTGAACGAGCTCATGCGCATACAGGACCATCTTGGCGGGCGGGCGGTATACGTGGGAAGGAGCGCGCTCGCGAAGTTCCTATAACCGGTTCCTGGAACCGGTTCTCGAGCGATCATCGAGGAGGAGTGTATGAAGATCACCGATCTGCGCGTGTTCCAGACTGAAGGAGGTCACGCCAACTGGACTTTCGTGAAACTGTACACCGATGAAGGGATCACCGGCGTCGGTGAGGCAAGCCTGGAACGTTTCAACGATATCGTCGCCAACGCCGTCGAGTCGCTAAAGCGCTTCGTCATCGGCCAGGACCCGTTCCAGATCGAATACATCTGGAACGC
>JAFGHN010000326.1 GCA_016930115.1 Spirochaetales bacterium
CGGGCCTCTTTTACTATCGCTTCATAAAGCGGGAGCTTCTCGTACCTGTCACTGTCGCCGATGAAGATCCGCAACAGGACGGCTTTCTTCGGTAGATCCATATCTTCCCTCCTACAACAACCTGGCCAGGGAGGCGCCGAGTATATACGCCATGAGTCCGGTCAGAATCCCCCCCAGGATATTAGCCCCTGCTAACAGCCACTGGGAGGATTCGATGAACTGCTCGGTCTCAAAGATGAAGGTGCTCAGGGTTGTGAATGATCCGAGAAACCCGGTCAAAATAATGAGCCGTGTTTCGCTGCTGACGATCAGACGCTCCGCGGTGAGTGTCCAGATGAAACCGAAGAAAAAGCAACCGATCGCGTTGACCGTGAACGTGCCCCACGGGTAAGTCGATGGAGTCATCCGCTGTACCAGACCTGCAAGTCCGTACCGGGAGAGTGTCCCCAAAGCGCCGGCGATAAGAAGGCCGGACAATTTGTACCACACCGTCATCGCCTCGCCCTTCAATAATAGCCTATATTGTCCAGGTCCAGGTTGAAAGTGAAAACGCCGCTCTTCAGGGATTCCCGCAGCGCTTCAGACGGGATCTCCGCTGAGATAATGATCACGTAATCTTCCCGGTTTGGATCGGCGTCCGCCAGGACGCCTTCGTCCCCTTTGAACCTGTTGAGGGGAAGCCGCGCTTCCGTCCACATCGGTTGAGCCTTGAAGCCCGCGGCGTAGTAGGCGCTGGTGTAATAATCGATGAAATCAATCTGTCCATCCAAAATCACATCCGACCGGACGGTGAAACCGAATCCCTGCCACTCCGACGGGCTTTTCCGCGTTTGTGTGCGCAAGAAAAGGTAGAGCGACCGGCCTTCGTCAAGGTGAGCGGCAAAATCCTGCGTGAACGACAGCTCTCCCTTGATCCGGAAATGGCCGTTACCCTGATCGCTCACGGTACGCATCGACAGCTTGTAAGATGCAATTCCCGGCGTCATCCGGCAGTCGCCTGAATCGGATTGCGAGTAATCCACGTAAAAAACGGCCTCGGCGAGCTCGCCGTAAAAGGAGATATCTTCAATGTCGTCCCCGAAACTCTCAAGTATTCCTGCGGGCGCCGGTTGTCTTCTCGTGAAGAACGAAAGGTTATCCACCAGGAGCTCGGGCTCGGGCCCCCCCGGGCGGAAATGGTCGAGGTACATGTTCTGCTCGTAAGGAATCGTTATCTCAAGCACCAGTGGCTGTCGAAGGTCTATCTCACCATCCTCTTCATCGGCTACGAATTGGTTGAAAGGAATTCTCACATGCTGCCATTCGTTGTCATTCAGGAAGACCGGTACCCGGGCGAGGAAGAGGCCTTCCTTGCGTTCTTCCTTTATCGCGAGGTTCACGTAGTTGAAATTCCGGGGTTTGAGGTCCAAAGCGACGCCGTCAAAGCCTTTGGCGATACGCTGCGTATCGATGGTCAGGTAATAGTTGAACCATGCTTCAGGTCCGGCCTCGCAAACGGTGGCGAAACCAAGCTCTGTGTCCGTCCTGAACGAAAGATAGCGGGAACCGGACCCGGGATCGATTTCCAGTGCGGTGGAGGCGACGGTCGAGATGATACCCGCGCCACCCTTATCGGTAAAGAAAGAAACTACGACCCCCAGCGGATCCTCATCAAACGCTTCAAAACGAGTGAGTGTCACCTCGTCTTCTTCGATTGTTATGGTTCGGTCCGGCTTTCCCGGCGGGGCAGATGCGCAGCCGCACACAAGAAGGACCGCGAGAGCGGATATGACGTATTTCATAACGTACCTCTTGCTGAGATTCTACTGTGTCTCGTGCAGGACGGCTATAGGAGCGTTGCCCCGGCTTTGGATGATCAGTATGTTATCCCCGGAGGACGACATGAGAAGACATTTGTTTCTGATCGCTTTTCTATGCGTGACCGCGGCGGCAATTGCCCAGGTTCCTCTCAGCGCCCTGCAGCTCCCTCAAGGTTTCACTATAGAATTATATGCCGATGACGTGGACGGCGCGCGTTCGCTCACCCTCGGGAGCGACGGCACGGTGTACATCGGAACAAGGGCCCAGGGGCTGGTTTACGCCGTGCCGGACAGGAATGGCGACGGGAGAGGTGATGAAGTGATCATCATCGATTCCCGTCTCAACAGCCCCAACGGCGTCGCGTTCCGGGACGGTGATCTTTACGTAGCCGAAATCGACCGCATACTCCGTTATGACGATATCGGAAACCGGCTTGGCAATCCGCCGGAACCGGTGGTTGTGTTTGATGAGCTTCCCAGTGACGCACACCACGGCTGGAAGTTCATCGCCTTTGGCCCCGATGGAAGGCTGTACATTCCGATCGGCGCTCCGTGCAACGTCTGCGAGAAATCCGACGAAAGATACGCCGGTATAAGCAGGATAAACTACGACGGGACCGGATTCGAGATATTTGCCTATGGGATTCGAAACACTGTGGGTTTCTCCTGGCATCCTGAAACGGGGGAGCTCTGGTTCACCGATAACGGCCGCGACTTCCTTGGTGATACCAGGCCGCCGGATGAGCTCAACCGGGCGCCGGTGCCCGGCCTTCATTTCGGCTTTCCCTATCTACACGGCAGCGCCGTCACGGACCCTCAATTCGGCGGCCGCGGGGCCGGTATCGATTTCACCCTCCCGGAGTTGGAGTTGGGAGCCCACGTCGCGGCTTTGGGAATGCGTTTCTACACGGGCACGATGTTTCCTGAAGAATACCAGGGGCAGATCTTTATAGCGGAGCACGGTTCCTGGAACAGCACAGTGCCGGTGGGCTACCGGATCTCTCTGGTGCGCCTCGAGGAGGGACGTGCGGTATCCTACGAGCCTTTCATAACCGGGTGGCTTCAGGGGAGGATCTCCTGGGGCAGGCCGGTTGACCTGCTTGTAATGCCCGACGGATCGATGCTTATTTCGGACGACAAACGCGGCGCGGTTTACCGGGTTACTCATAAATGAGCTGACCTGCCGGATGAGAAGCTTTTCGGCGGCCGGCTTGGCCGCGCGCGCCGATCAGTTTAAAAAAATCGCGGCCGGATTGCCGGATGAGCTATTTCGCCCTTTTTGAAACACTCAACCGGCGGAGGTGGCAAAACAATCCGGCCGCGCGTGGTGATCGTGGTAATCTAAAACTCTTGCAGCGCACCGCGCTTATAGGCGTTATACGCCTCCCGCAGCGTCATCCCCGCCGCCCCGACGAACACCTTTGTGTTTGTTTTTCTGAGCACCGCCTGGGCGTTTCCTCCGGGGCCGTTGCCGGTTATCAACACTTGCGCTCCCATCTCCATCAGTTTCTGCGAAGTCTGCGGACCCGCCCCGTGAGCGACGCCGGTGATCGACTGGTTGTCGAAACCGGATGTCTCCCCGCTCTCGTCATCGTATACAACCAGATATGCGGCCCTCCCAAAGCGCGGATCGATCATCGAATCCATCGTATCGCCTTGCGCGGAAAATGCGATTTTCATATTTATTTCTCCCCCTGCATGAGTTGTTCTGTAATGGTCTTCCAGTACTCCGAAAGACTGCGGCCGGTTTCACTTCCATCGTATTCGACGATGGTTTGTCTGTTTGTCATCGCCTTGGTGAAACTTTCGTCGTACGGGATGTTCCCGATAAACTGGATTCCTTCTTGATCCAGATAGTCGGTTATTTGTTTGGCCATCTCTGAATTCAAATCCGATTTGTTGATGATACATCCGGCAGGAATGTCGAATATTTTGCGGAGCTCGTTGACTCGCTTCAAATCGTGAAGACCGGATACCGTCGGTTCGGTTACAAAAATGATGTAATCTGCGCCTGACAGCGAAGAAACGACCGGGCAGCCGATACCCGGCGAACCGTCAACAAGCACGATATTCCGGCCGGTTTCCAGAGCGATCCTCTTTGCTTCGTTCTTCACTTTTGCCACGAGCCGGCCCGAGTTTTCCGCGTTGGTACCCAACTTTGCGTGAACCATCGGGGCGTCGGTCTTTGTTGTTGAGATGTATACATCGCCCGCCTTCTGCTCCTGCATGGAAATCGCCTTCTCAGGGCAAATCCTGGCGCAGTATCCACAGCCCTCACAGCTCACCGGATCGATTCTGAACCGGCCGTTTACAAGATCGATGGCGTCGAACCTGCATACTCTGGCGCACTTTCCGCACTGCGAGCATAACGAGTGATCGATTACCGCCAATTCTCCGCTCATGAACTCCTCAGACACGGCGAAATCCGGGTCCATCAGCATGTGCATGTCCGCCGCATCAACATCGCAATCGGCCGTGACGATGTCACCGCCGCCGAGCACGGCGAACGAAGCGGTAACCGAGGTCTTCCCTGTGCCCCCTTTGCCGGATATAACAACAATCTCCTTCAAAACACCGTTCTCCTTGAGTATTCGTGAATAAGCGTTCGTATCTTTTCGAGCTCTCGTTTGACCTCAGGAACCTTGCGGTAGACCAGCTCGCCCCGCGAATAGAGCTCGGCGATCTTTCTGTCATTTGGAATTCGAGCGATCACCGGGATTGAAGATTCTTCACAGAAGGCGAACACGTCGTCATTTCCAATGCCAAATCTGTTCACCACAACGGCGATTTCTTTGCTCAGATCTCTCACAAGATCGACGGCGAGTGTAAGATCGTAAAGCCCAAACGGAGTGGGTTCGGTGACAAGAATGACAAAATCGGCCTCCCGCGTGGCCGCCACGACCGGACATGCAGTCCCCGGAGGTGCATCGAGGATGACGGTGGTGTCGAGCTCCGGGAATTCGTCGTTGAGGTATTCCAGCGTTCGGTTGATAACCGGAACGGCCTGCTCCTGGCCGACATCGAGTCTTCCCTCAACAAACTGGAAAGAGCCGACGTTCAACTGTCGGAGCTCTCCGGTTTTACGGGCAACCATCGGAAGAGCATCCTTCGGGCACAGCTCGGAACATGCGTAACACCCGTGGCAGAGCTCCGGAAATACCATCACTTCAGCGGGCAGCGCCAATATCGCATGAAAATTGCACACCTTTTGGCACAGGCCGCAGTTGCTGCAGGCGTCTTTTTCCCACCGGGGAACGTTGGTGTATATCGCCTCTTTGTGCACCACTTCGCCTTTGAGAAACAGCGATGAATTCGGCTCTTCAACGTCCAGATCGGCCAACACCACCCGCTCACTTTCCGACATGTAGGCGGCAAGATTAACCGCGAGGGTTGTCTTTCCGGTACCACCCTTGCCACTGGCGATTGCTACTTTCATGAGTTCTCTCTCACTTTGCGTGTATACTCGTCACAGCATTTGCCGTGGCCGAAGGAGCCGGCTGAATCGATAAGGTTCGAAGAACCGCAGTTGGGGCAGGTGGTAAATGAATCAGCGAATCCGGTTTTGAACATATGCCCACAATTCTCGCATTCAAGTATATTTCCCGCGAAATGCACGCTCCCTCCATTGACGCAGAGTTCTTTGCCTTCAATGAGAAATGAAGCCATTGCGGCCCTGGCGGTTTCGAGCAGCCTCGTAAAGGTCGACCGTGAAATTGCCATCTGTTCCGCCGCCTCCTCGTGGCCAAGTCCCTCGTAATCGGCAAGCCGGAGCGCCTCGTACTGGTCGAGGGCAAGCTCGATTCTCTGGAGCGATTTCCTGGGCCGGCCGGTCGGTTTGAACGACGTATACAGCGGCGGCACTTCTACAAGCCGCTCTTTTTTGGGTCTGGGCACTCCGCGCTCCTGTTGATACTGATTATCAAGAAGTATAATGAACCTACGTGCAAAATGTCAAGGGTGGTTGCGTGTTTGCAGAAAAAAACAAGCGATCTCTCAATGACCCGGCAGGATAAGGACCAGCTTTCTCCGTGAAATCATTGTAGATGCAAAATATTGAATAACGTATTATAATGATCCACATCATATTACGTACAAAGGAGAAAAATATGCGGAAAAATCGTTTGCTCTTCCTTCTAACGGGCATCGCGGCTTTCGCACTTGTAGCCGGGTGCGGGCTGTTTGTTACCGAAGATGCGCTCGTCGTCGGCGGCGGATACATCAACGGCTACGTCGAGACCCAGGATGGCGCGCCGTTGCCCGGGGTGACTGTCTATTACTCGATCCCCGACGAACCGGTGGATGACGCCAAAGCTGCGGCTTACGCCGCCAAGGGCACCCAAACCGTGGTGACCGATGCCGCCGGGTTCTTCGAGATCAACGGGCTGATCCCGGGCAACTACCGGCTGACGTTCAGCATTTCAGGCTACACCATTGCCACCGATATGGTGACCTTGACGCCTGAAGGCTTCTTCCTCGTCTCCGAAGTGGCGACAACAGGAGAGACCGAAACCGAAAGCGCCAAGTACGAGTACACCGATGAGATTATCGTCACGCTTTACGCAAAAATAGCGACTGCTAAGGGAAGCGTGTTTATAGAGACGGCCAGGGGGCTTGAGCCTGCTAACGGGCAGACCGTCGTAGCGATGTTCCAGGACAGGTACTTCTCCAGCACCACGATCAACGCGAGCGGTGATTTCTTATTTGATAAAACGCTACCGGCCGGGCCGGTTGCATTCTACGTCAGGAGTTTCTATGACGGGACGGTCTTTTATGACAACTTCTGGCTGACTACTATTTCCGTATGGGACCCCTCGGTGGGAGAGACGGGAGAGTATGTCGATGTTCTTGGCGAGGCCGACCTTTCAGACCGGAACGAAGCGCTCGAGCCCGCATACTGGGTACCCGGGAGCGGTACGACCCCGTACGTAATCTCGAGTAATCTCTCGCAGAACTTCCTGGTCACGCAGAGTATAGAGCTCACGTTCAACAAGCCGATCAGAACGGCGGACTTTGTGCTCTACGCCTATGTGGACGGCCTGGGGGCTTTGGCAGACGGCGATCCGATCGATTTTGCAGCGACCTGGTCCGGCAACACGGTGACGATTGATCCTTCGGAGACGCTGCGTTCGGACTACGACTATGCCGTCAGCTATATTGTTGAAGCGGATGACTACTATGTCGGCAACGGCGACGTCTATTTCAGGACCGAAAGAGGGATCGCCAAGATCGGGTCGAATGTTGAAGATCTTGATGAAACGACTCTGGACGATTTTGTAGTGACCGACGACATAGTGATCGTTTTCAATATGGCCATCGATCACATCTACG
>JAFGHN010000327.1 GCA_016930115.1 Spirochaetales bacterium
AATCGATAAGCTCTTCGTGTGCCTTCTCGGCCTCGGCCTTCATCCCGGCGGGTATTTCCTCTTCCCGCACAAGTTCGCCGTTCTCCCCGTCAAAATAGTACGCCTTCATGGTGACCAGATCCACAACGCCGGAGTGCGCGTTTTCAAGGCCGATGGGAAGCTGGATGAACACGGCGTTGAGGCCCAGTTTCTCTACAAGTTGTTTTCTTACCTTGTACGGGTCCGCGCCTGTCCTGTCGCACTTGTTGATAAACGCCAGCCTCGGGACCTTGTATCTGTTGAGCTGCCTGTCGACGGTAATCGACTGACTTTGAACCCCGCCCACGGAACAGAGAACGAGTATGGCGCCGTCAAGCACCCTGAGCGCCCGTTCGACTTCTATCGTGAAATCTACATGCCCGGGGGTATCGATGATATTTATCGAGTGCCCGTTCCACTCCACATTTGTGGCTGCCGACGCGATTGTTATTCCCCGCTCCTTCTCGAGCTCCATCGAATCCATTGTCGCGCCTACGCCGTCTTTTCCGTGAACCTCGTGTATCGCGTGGATCTTCCTGCAGTAGAAGAGAATTCTCTCGGTAAGGGTGGTCTTGCCTGAGTCTATGTGTGCGCTTATTCCTATGTTGCGCATCTTTGTAAGTGTGCCGTTCATGCTGTATTCCCTAAAAAAAATTAAAAAAGGTGGTGCCGATGTGTTTAGAGCGCCGGTAACCCCACATACCCGACGGTTTCAGACAATGTACGGAAGATATCAAATAAAAGCAAGAACTGATAGAATAAATTCCTGTGCCCGCAAAGATATACATCGGTACAAGCGGTTACTCCTACGATGACTGGGTTGGACCTTTTTACCCGCCCGGCACCGGGAAAAGCACTTTTCTTGATTTCTACGCATCACGTTTCAGCATGGTGGAATTGAATTTCACCTACTACCGGCAGCCGGAACCGCGGACGCTCTCCGGTATGATCGCCGCCACCGGAGAAAACTTCCTGTTCAGCATCAAAGCACACCGGTCGCTGACTCATGATATTGACCCCGACCCGGGACATGCAGTCTCCGCATACCTCCGCGGCGTGGAGCCTCTGGCTGCATCCGGCCGCCTTGGGGCTGTGCTGCTCCAGTTCCCCTACAGCTTTCACTATACGGTAGATAACCGGAAATACCTGGCCGCCCTCTGCGGCGCCCTTACAGATTTACCGCTGGTTATAGAATTCCGCAATTCTTCCTGGCAACGAGACAGCGTGTATTCGGAGCTTGCCTCACGGGGTATAGCAATCGCCGCGGTTGACTGTCCGCCTCTCGCCGGGTTGCCTGCACCCCAACCGCTTGTCACTTCAGATCCCGGTTACATTCGTTTCCACGGTCGCAACAGTGAGGCCTGGTGGAGCGGAACCAACGCGAGCAGGTATGACTACCTCTATTCCGGCGACGAGCTGGACGGATGGGTCTCCAGGATACTTGCCATGTCGGAAAAGACAAATACGCTTCTCATCACGTTCAATAACCATTGGCGCGGCCAGGCGATCACAAATGCCTTACAGCTGGGCGGGCTGCTGAAAGAAAAAACGGAGCTTGAGATCGCCCGGCCGCCTGACCACTCCTGAAGGGTCAGGTAGTCGGGGTTTTTCCGTGAGCCCTTTTGCAATCGGGATAGTTTTAACTTACTATTGATTGAAACCGACTCAGGAAACCGGAGTATCCTTCGTGAAAACAGAAAACGAACTCGATGCCCTTACTCGGGCGGGCGCACTCCTTGCGCGTGAAATCGATTTCAGTGGCCTGGTGTCCACCATGGTCGATCAGGCGATAGATATCACCCGATCGGATCTTGCCGTGCTCTATCTTCATGACGATCCCGAAAAGCGGGAGTCCGATCTCCTCCGGTACTATCAACGCGGGCGGCACACCGTTCCGGAAATGCTCGCGGGCGACGGCGAACTGGCGACGTTTGCGGCCGAATGCGGCGACAGCGTCGTGCTTCTCGAACGTAAGAGGAGCCCTTTCGCCGAGGTGCTGCTGAACCGGGACATGCAGAGCGGGATCGCGCTCCCCGTATCATCGCAGAACGTCCATTTCGGACTGCTCATCCTCAATTCGCGGGAGCCTCTATTCTACAACCGGCGGCGCTTTCGCTTTCTCGATTCCTTCAACTCCCTCGCCACGCGGATGCTCCAGAACTCCGAATTGTTCCGGGCGCTGAAGGAAAACTTGAGGAAGATCGAGTCGTTGCAGCGGTACCAGGAGAGCATCTTCTCAAGCATGACCAATCTGCTGATAACTACCGACAGGAACGGCCAGATTCACTATTTCAACGAGGCGGCGCAAAAAAAACTCGGGCTCAACCAGGAGCATCTGGGGCTGGTGCTGGATGATGTGTTAAAAAAGGGCCTGAACCGGAAAGTATTCAACAGCATCAGACGGGTGGCGGCCAACCGGCAGGAGCTCCTGGGCATAGAAGGTATCTTCAGGAGGCCGGAAGGCGATATGGATTTTTCCCTCAACGTCTCCCCGCTGTCCGGAAAACGCGGGGCCGATGAAGGCCTCACCCTGCTTTTTACCGACCAGACAAGCGAACGGGAGCTCAAAAGCCGCGTGGATATCGCCGTGGAAGAACGCCGGGTTATCAAGGACATGTTCGCCAGATACATGTCCCAGGAAGTCGTGCAGAACCTCATGGAAGCGCCTGACCGCGTAAAACTCGGCGGCGCGAAACGCATGGCCACCGTTTTCTTCGCCGACATCAGGGGCTACACATCTTTCTCCGAGGGGAAAGACCCCCAATACATTATCAAAGTGTTGAATGATTATTTCAGCGCTGCGGTGGAGATCGTCATAAACCATCACGGTTATATCGACAAGTTCATCGGCGACTGTATCATGGCGGCGTGGGGTGTTCCGCTCCAGTCGGAGGCGGAAGATGCGTTCCACGCGGTCTCCTGTGCGCTCGAAATACAAAACCTCGTCGCCTCTCAGAAGCGAAAGTTCTTCCACGGGGACGCCGAGCACCTCCGGATCGGCATCGGGATGCACACCGGGACCCTCGTCGCGGGCAACCTTGGCAGCTCGCGCCGGATGGATTATTCGGTGATAGGCGACACCGTCAACGTAGCGGCTAGGCTCGAAGGAGTCGCCGGTGCCGGCGACGTTATCATTACCCAGAACACCACGGATCTCATCGGGGACGCGTTTAAGCTCGAAAAAATGAAACCCGTCAGCGTGAAAGGCAAATCCGAACCAATCCCCATATACCGCGTACTCGATAAGGCGAGCTGATTAAAAGAGAGGTGTCTTATGAAGGTTATTGCGGATTTTCTGAGGTCGTTGCCGGCGTGGATATACGCTGTCGCCGGCGGTATCGCGCTTGTTCTCATTATCTTTGTGGTTGTCTTCATTCCACGCCTCCGGTTCAAGCGCAAGCTCTATCAGGTGTCGGACAATCCCGAGTTGGCGGATGTGCTCATACGCGGCCAGTATGACGACGCAACGCTTCTTCAGCGGTCGGGGCTTGTAGCCCGGACGGCGTGCCGCCTCCAGAACAATAAGCTTCCGGAGATTATTGGAATTGACGATCTCTGGATCCGCAGGCTTGTGCAAACCCGCCGCGCCTCAATGATGAAGCGGGTCTTGAGCTTCGCCCCTGATAAAGGGCTGTTTGCCTGTTTCGCCGTGACCCTCGAGAAGCCGCGGCTTACGCCTATCTTCACCGAGTGGCTGGCCTGTGCCAGGGAGCTGCTCATTCTCCGGAAAGTGGCTCTCTCAGGAAAAGGCGAGAACTTCGACGGCAAGGCGGCGCTGGAAGTCCTGACCGAAAGGAAAGCCGATTTGCGTGAGATGGCCGGTGACCCCGAATGGGCTTCAAGATACTTCGCCGTAAAGATCATACTGCACGACAGCTCCGAACGGTCGACCCGGGTGGCGTGGGAAGCGTTCGACGATCCTTATCCCCTGGTGCGAAAGACCGTCGCCGCGGAGTTCAAAGGCGACGACAGCGAAAAGATGTACGCGAAACTGCTCCACCTCCTCCAGGACGACCCGGTATTTGAGGTCCGGAAAGCAGCGAGGGACCGCATCGCGGCGGACTACCCGCAGATGTACAAAATCGACATCGACATCTTAAGCCCCTGGCAGGCGCAGCACGTGCTCGAACAGCTCTACGCAAACGACAAGCGGGATGAGGACATCGCCCTCAAGTTCCTCCCAAGCGATAATCTCGAGCTTCGCCTTACTGCGGCCCTCTTTCTTGAAAAGGCCAAAACCCTGGAGAAGCTGTTCGAGGCGAATGATTTCGGCGACCAGGCGGGCCTCGAGCGCCATTACAGCCTCCTCGTCAATGCCTGTGAGGTAAACGTGACTTCATTCCTGGACCGCGTCAGAAAAACCGAGAATCCGGCATCTCTCCTCATCGCGTCGAGGCTTCTGGTCACTTACGGTGACAGGGAAATAATCACCTATGTGGCGGACCGGCTTTTCTCGCTTCCCAAGGAGAAGAAACTCTCAGGCGAATACTTCGATACGTATCAAACCATCCTTGAGTGCATATCACAGCGGGGCGGCGATCTCTCGCTCAACCTGCTCGAAAGGGAACTACACCGCTACCGGGACGTCCCTGAGCTGTTGAACGTGCTGTTGCCCGCCGTCCCGGCGCGGGCGGACCACATTCTGACCGAGCCGCTTTTTTCGTTTCTTCTCGATCCCGATTTCGTCGCCGCCGAAACCCTCAAGAAAACGATGCTCAAAATGCCGAAACATCGTTTGATCCCGCGGCTCATCAGGATCCTTTGGGCGGGAAGAAGCGCGTATCCGCACACCGTGAGGATACGCGCGATAACCTTACTCGGCGAATTGGGAGAAACCTACTGTCTTCAGATTCTGCTTGAAAACCTGCCGATTCTTCCGGTGGAGGAAGGCAAGGAGTTCTCAAAGCTCTTGTCCAAATACGCGGGAGACGCCTTTGACGCAAAGGCGCGCCAGCTGCTTGAATCGGCAGAATCGAGCGTACGGGCGGCGTTGATCGCGAGCCTGCCGGCAACCGGTAAAGATGAATTCTTAAGCACCATCAGGGAAGCGCTGAAGGATGCCGACCCGACTGTCAGAATCGCCAGCATCTGGTCGTTGCTCGACTATGACGACACTCGCACGGTGAACCAGAGCTTCGACATGCTTCGCGACCCGGTTCCGCAGGTCCGCATGGAAGCCGCGAGGGCAATCGGCATGTGCGCCACCTCCGCACGCATACAGAATCTGAGGGAACGCGTGGACGACGAGAACGAAACAGACGCCGTGAAAATGGCGGCCATCGAGGGGCTCGGCTACTCTGAAGATCCGTCATCAGTCGACGCTCTGTGCGATGTGTACGAAAGCACGGAACACCTGAGGGGCGAGATTGAAAGGGCGCTTGCCAGGAAAACAGGGAGAAGACAGCTCGAACGCCTTGCGGAGATCTTCAAGGACGCCGTACCGCTGCTCAGAGAGGGCATCACCAGAGCGGCCAAAGGCATGCGGGAGAAAGGTGAGCAGGCGATGGTGGCGCTGCTCGAAGAGGACATCTCTTCGCTCAAACCGTACCTCGCCGAAATCCTCGAGTCCACCGGTTATGTCGAATCGGTGATACGCAGACTCACCCACAGAGATCCGGCGGTGAGGGGCGACGCGGCGACGGTTCTTTCGATCATGGAGACTCCCTCCGCTTTCAGGGGCATTGTGCTTGCCGCGAGGGACCCCGATAAGGAGGTACGGGTCAAGGTGATCAAGGCGCTTGAGAAGCTTGAAACCGAGGAAGGGAAGATGATCCTCAACGAACTTGAAAACGATCCCGACAAAAAGGTGAGAAAATACACCCACTGGGCCCTCGAGCGGCTGCGGGCGAAGGCCCTCTAAATCACGCGGTCACCGGGTCAGCCTGGTGAGGTTCTTTTCATCAAAGAGCACCGCGTGGTTTTCATGGCAGGTGAACAGTATCGTTTGTACTTTCAGCGCGTATCTGCCGAGGGCGGATGAGGCCCGAGGCCTCCTGGTGTCATCCATATCGACAAGGGGATCATCCATCATGATGAATCCATCCGAATCTTTCAGGAAATAGTCGGCCATCGCGAGCTTCAACGCGAGGGCGAACCCGTCCTTCGTCCCCGAGGAGAGTTGATCAAAGGTAAGGAAAGTCCCGTCGGCCCTGAGCAGTCCGTCGGGTAAATCGTCGGAGAACCTGCTCGTGCGGTATCTTCCCCCGGTTATCTCGTTGAGATTCTCTTCGAAAGCACGTTTCAGGCCTGCGGAAATCTCGATTTCCTGCGTCGACAGAAGCTCTTCTGTCTTTGCCAGCACCCTGTCGAGCGCCGCCGCCTGCTTCAGCACCCGCTCAAACCGCGCCTGGGCAACTTCAAGCCTCAAGGCCGTCCCCTCTGCAGAATCATCAGGCATACCCGCCAATAGCTCGGCTTTCCTCGTTTTTGCTTCGAGGATGCAGTCTGCAAGCTCGTCTCTCCTCGAGCGGAAACGGCTGCAGGCTTCCACAAAGGAAGCCCAATCATCGAAACCGTCAGGCAGGCCAGGCTCGTTTTCAAGGCGTCCGGTGAGCCTTTTCTTCTTTTCCCGGTCGTCCACGAGCAGATTGAGCAAGGCATCGCGGGTGCCGTATTGGGACTCGAAGTCTTCAAGCTTCCGCTCGAGTGAGGATCCCTCTTTTGCCAGCTCCTTGATCGCAAGTTCGGTTGTGGTGAGCTCCCTCTGGACCTCTTCGATGGCCCGCGCCGGCGCTTTACCCGCCGGAGAGTTGAGCTCCGCCTCGAGCTCATCGATGGTGTGCCCCCCAAGCGCGGCCTGCAGCATTCCTTCGGCCACCTCAACTTCCCTCTGCAGCTCTACGTATAGACGATGCCGTTCGGCCGCTTCTTCGACGGAGTGTACGCCGATAGACGCGAGCATATCGCCGAGAGCGTTTTTTGCTTTCCGGTACTCCGCCCGGAGGGATTCAACATCGGTATCTCCCGGCCCGGCGATCACGGTGAAATCGGGGTGATCGACGGATACCGGTCCCCCGTACCTGGAGGAGAACTCCTTGCCGTCTTCAATAACCACCCCTTTTGAGTCTTCAATACCGCTCTGTATTTTCAGTTCGACCTTTCTCTTCGCCCGGATAGTCAACGACAGCGAGCCGCCCCGGGATTCCCGTTCCAGGTCCTTGATCCGGCTCTCCAGAGCCTTGAGCGCATCATAGCTTTCGCCGGGGAGCGCGGCTTCGCTCGTCATCTCTCGCCGGGCCGCGTCGGCTTTCCCGAGGCATTCCTTCACCGTTTTGATTTTTGCTTCCACCGTCTCGAATCTGACACGTTTCCGATCGTACTCGCGCGTTGCGTCGAGCTCCCCGGTCAAGGTGCCCACCGCCGTTTTCTTCTCACCGACAATCCTGGTGATTTCTTCCCGCCGGGCAAGGGCTGCGGGCCACTCTTCATAGACGGCGCCGTGGCGCGATTCCAGCGCCTCGAGACGTTCGATCTCACGTAACGTGTCTGCCCTCACGGCGGCGAATTTCGCCGCTCTTTCATTGCTCGCCAGGAAGACGGTTATCTCATCGTATTCACGGCGGGCGGACTCGAGATCGCCGGCTATGCGGGCAAGCTCATCCTCAGCGGCGGTGATCGCCTCGAGATCACGCCTGAGCTCTTCGGCCGCGTACCATTCGGTTACAATCGTCCCGCAACCCTGCTTCCATGGATTCGCGATTCCCCGGCCCTGCTCAGGGCCGCCGGCGTTCCGGTCCCACCGGCGGTAGTAATCCTCGATTTCTCTCTCAAGCCGGGCCTTGAACCTGTCCACGTTGAATTTCGACTCACCGCTCAATGTACGCCTCAACACTTCCCGTAGATCAAAGAGCGCATCACCGGAGGTTTTCAGATCGTCCAGCAATTTCTCCATGCCGGATTGATAGGTGAGCAGGACCGTCTGCATGACCGCCGCGGAGGCTGGCAGCAGTTGCTCCATCCGTTCGGCGAGACGGGTATCATCCGTGATGAGCGAACCGTCAGGGAGTTTCAATTCGGCTTGAGTGACGGCGCCCCACCATTTCGTCAGCGAGTAGTCGCCGCCGGCAGCGGCAAAATCGACGGATACTTTCACGGTATCCCCACCGCTCACCGGAAGATAGCGCTCCATCTCCTTTTTGAACCGCACCTTTGAAAGTTTTGAAGAGGTAAAAAGGGCATGGATGATGGCATTGAAGAGCGTGCTTTTCCCGGCTTCATTTTCTCCAAAAATGACGTTCAGGCCTGTGGAAAAATCGAGCTTGAGGCCCGAAACACCGGCAAAGGAATGGAGCTCAACCCGCTTGATGATCACGGCCCGGTCTCCCTGATGAGCCGGTAGGCGATCTGGGCCGCATCGGTATCGCCGCCCTCCAAAAAAGAACCGATGAGTCTGTGCGGAAACGAACCGGGAGCGAACTCATCCTCTACGGTCTCCCGGCCGACAATCTCCTCAAGGCCGTCAAGGTTGACCCTGCAGTAAAAATAACGCTCCTTGAGCTCCTTGAGAACCGGCTGAAGCTTGGAGTATTCCTGGCGGTCGAGCGCCCCGCTCAAGGTGAGCGAGACAAGAGAGCTTTCGGGCTGCGCATCCTCAAATGCCTTGCCGATGGAGCGAACGTCTTCAACTTCCATTCTTTTCTCATAGAAACGGTAGGCGCCTGTGCTGATCCTTTTGTACGATTCGAGCTTTGCGCCGGAACACTCGAGAACCCACCCGCCTCCTTCATGCCGGCAGTCAAACCCGTCGGGCTCCGGGGCTCCCGGGATAAAGAGAAGAGGGTTTACCGTTCCTTCGGCCGGGTACGGGCGGTGCGTGTGGCCGATAATCCACAGCTCTATGGGCGAATCTTCAAGTTGTTTCATCGTCATCGGGTAATATTCACCGTTGAAATCGGGCGACAAACCTTCAACACTCCCGTGGGCGACACCAAGGAGCAGGCGTTTCATATCGCCGCCCTGCCTCGTTGCCTGCCCCTGCACCCACGAAATGTTGTCTACCGCTGAATGCTTGGCGGTGCACGGTCCCGGGAATACGGTCACCTGCAAATCGAAATGGTCAAGGTCATAGGCTTGAGGATTCGAAAGCATCACCACAGGCGACGAGGCCGATTCAAGCTCCCGCACGAAATCGCCCCAGGGCTTACCTTCGGCGCCGGTGTAGAAATCGTGGTTGCCGGGAAGGATAAGAAGGGCCGCGCCTTCAAACCGGGAGAGCAAGGCCGCCGCTCGATTAATATCGTTTCCGGATATGTTCTGTCTGTCGAAAAGATCACCCGCCACAACGAAGAGGTCGCACTTCTCATCGTTGGCCGCTTTCACGCATCGTTCGAGTGCGCCAAACCTCGCACGGGATAGGTCTCCCCTGATATCGTCAAAGGTGGAGAATTTCATTCCAAGATGCAGGTCGGCCGTCGCGAAGATCTTCATGTTCCCGGCTAAAAAGTAATTATCTCGTAACCCTCTTCAACGTAGCGCGCCATGCTTGGATGGCCCCGCATTTCCGCACACAACGGCAAATTGAGCTCGCGCACCTCGGAGATAACGCCCATTTTTTCGGCACAGGCGTTGCATACGCAATCGATAAGGTCTTTTTTCATTATCTGTTCGAACAGCTGCCCGAATTGGGCCCCCGGCCTGGTGAGCTCAGGAATGAGTTTGGTGGCGCTCCCCTCGATAACCAGTTTCACCGAGTGCCCGCGCTTTTCCATATCAAGGGTATTCAGGAGCACGTGAACGAAACACATCGGATCGCCGTTGAACGCAAAAAGCGCAAACTTTTTCATAACAACCTCCAGGAATTGCCGGTTTTACCGCGCGTTCTGTAGAGAACGATACACCGTTCGCAGCTCCCTCGCCGCTGCAATCGACTGAACGAGCGAGGGATCACTGAATGTACAGCCGTCGAGCAAGGCGTCGAGATCCGCTTCATCCTCAGGTTCGCACACCGGGATGATTTCCGCAACCGCGACCGAGCTGGTATAGGGATGGACGGATTCAAGCTTCCCGAGATTCGCGCCAAGCCAGCCGAACAGGAACTTTCCCGCGGCCGGATTTGTGGCAAGCGAGCGGTACACATAAATTCTGTTTTGCTCGCCGATAGATTCCTCCACATAGCCAAGCACCCGGGTAAGCGCACCGGGATCCTGAAACCAGCCTGTCGCCCGGTAGAGATAGACTTTCATTTCATCAGCACTCCGGGGGTCTTCCATAATCTCCCTGAACTGGTCGAATCGTGCCGTACTCAAGTAAGCTCCGGCAAGGAACGTGGACTGGAGAAGATCGGCTTCAACCGTCTCTCCCGCCGCAAAGCTCTCGAATCGCCGCGCAAGCTCTTCGCAGACGCTTTCAGAGCCGAAGAGCACGGCCGGCCAGAGAAGCTCGGAGCGCAGAAGCACGTTGAGGTGGTCCTCACCGGCTGCAGGGGCGATGCCGATTCTGTCAATCACCGGCCCAAAGATCCGTCTTCCGGCATCAGCGATGTTTGCCCTCTTCGTTGCCGCAACTCGCCAGAGCCGGCGCAGCACCGTGGCGATACCCGTCAGCGGCAGGTACTCCCGTTCGTTTATGTAGTATTCGAGCAGAAAGTGCAAAAACTCATCCACCGTAACCTCTCGGCGCATCACGAGAGCCGACAGGTCCAGCGCAAGACCGTACCTGTCCCCGGTACCAAGCCTGCCTTCCCGGGCAAGCGCGCCCAGGCGGAGCAGATTTTCCCTTTCGTAAGCCGTATGGAAGATCCCGATCTGCCCCGCATTGAGCTTATAAGCCGAAGTTCCTTCGGGTAATTCAACGGTTGCAGTCTTTTCCTTCATCAGGAAAGAACGCCTCTCTGCTTCACCGTGATCATCGAACAGCTGCAGAGAAACCGGGATGTGCCAGACCTGTTCGCTCGCGTGCTCAAGCCAGGTGAAACGATCCTGTTCGAGCCGGAGCTTCTCTCCATGGCGTTCCGCCCTGACGAGCGGAAATCCCGGCTGACGGATCCAGTTTTCTATCATCCCGGACGCTTCGGCGCCGGCGCCTCTGGCGAAGGATTCGAGGAATCCTGCGGTATCGGTCGATTGGTATGCAAACTCCGTCAGGTACGACCGCACACCCTTCCTGAATTTTTCATCGCCCAACCAGCAATGCGCCATCCGGAGCACAAGAGCCGCCTTGTCATAGAAGATCGGCGCCGTGGATGCGTCCACCTCAAGACTGAGGCCTTCCGGTAGCTCTATCGGTATGGTCCGGATAAGAGAATCCCGCGTGTACGCAACGATGAATCCTTCAAACAGGAAGCACTCGTCGATACGCCGCTCCGGGAAAACCGCTTCCCCGATGAGGTACTCAAGATAGGTGGCAAAGGCCTCGTTGAGCCAGACGAAGCGCCACTCCGCCGGTGAAACCAGGTTCCCAAACCACATGTGGGCTACTTCGTGAGCGGTTATGAGGGAATTCCTCTCAAAACCACGCTCGGATGTCGTGCCGGGGACATAGAGCAACAGGTTTTCCCTGTAGGTGATAGCGCCGAAGTTTTCCATCGCGCCAAAAGCAAAAGTGGGAATACCGATAAGATCGAGCTTGGCCATCGGATAGTCTATACCGGTGAAATCTTCGCAGAATGTGATTGAGGCCTTTGCGGTTTCTATCGCTCTATCGGCGTAAGCGACCTTTTCCGGCAACGCCACCGCCCGCACGGGAACCCTGAAGTTGTCGTCTTCGATGCAGCCAAAATCGCCCACGCCAAAGAAGAGCAGATACGTCGGCATCGGAGGGGTGGCCTCAAACCTGTAGAGAGAGCCTCCCTCAACCGGTTCCACCGTTTCAACAGGAGAGTTGGATACGGCGATCGTTTCCGGCGGCGCCACAAGCTCTATCGAAAAGGGCGTGTTGTACCGCGGATGATCAAGGCAGGGGAACGCCCTCCTCGCATAATCGCTTTCGAACTGGGTCACGGCGAGATGTTTCACCAACCCGTTCCGCTCATACGGTGAGTCGTAAAACCCAAACAGCGCGCGCTCAAGCTTGCCGTTGAACTCGAGGGAAACGGTTACTTTGCCCTCCCGCACGCCCGGACAGCGAACGGCGACGGAAGTCTCGTCCACCGTGTAGCCGCTCACGATTTCAACGCCGTCTCTCCGCACCGTACAGGCGGTAACTTCAAGACCGACGGAATCGAGCACCACTGACTCGCCGGGATGCTGCAACTGCACTTCGATGGCGACGCTTCCGCTGAAGGTGAGTTTTTCGAGGTCGGGGGCAAGTCTGACGGTGTAAGAAATCGGTGAAGTCTTGGGCATATTTTGGGGAAAACCTCCAGTTCATGACGGCGCCCGCAGCGCAGGCAGGCAGGCGTTTGATGGTTGATTCTAACCTGTATCAGGAAAATATTACATCCGGAGCCTTGGAGAAACGGCATGAGAACCACCGGGTGTTGATCAGCGCCGGTCTAAACTGCTACAAAGTATAGCAAGCAAACCGTTTCGAATTATTCGGGAGGAGAAATGCATCTAGTCTGCCTTGATCTGGAAGGGGTGCTGGTACCGGAAATATGGATAGCTTTTTCCGAGGCTACCGGCATAAAGGAACTTCGCCTGACCACGCGGGACATTTCGGACTACGACGTACTGATGAAACGCCGTATTTCGATTCTCAAAGAAAACGGATTGAAGCTGCCCGATATCCAGCGGGTGATTGAGACGATGGAGCCTTTACCGGGCGCGGAAGACTTCTATAAGAAACTGAGAGCGATAAGTGAAGTGATCATCCTGTCGGACACTTTCACGCAGTTCGCCGGGCCGCTGATGAAAAAACTTGCGAATCCCACCTTATTCTGCAATAGCCTCGATATCGGTGACGACGGTACGGTTGTCGGATACACTCTCAGAATCAAGGATGGAAAACGAAAGGCGGTTGAAGCCTTCAATACAATCGGTTTTGAGGTTGTGGCCTCCGGCGATTCGTACAACGATCTGAGCATGCTCAAAACGGCCGCCCGGGGCGTCCTGTTTCGGCCGCCGGATTCGATCAAAGATGAATACCCGCAGTTCCCCGCTGCTTACGATCACGATGAGCTTTTCACCTTCATCTCGGCAGCGATAAAAGAGATAAGCGGCGGCGCCCGCAAAAGTTGAATGTAGTGATCCGAATCCTGTTGACTGGCTCTGGCAAGCACGTAAAAGGCGACAAAATAGCGCTTGGGAGCCAGTTTTTGCCTCCAAAAAGCAGAATTTCCATGAGTTCAACAGGATTCGGATCACTACAAAAGTTGAAACGATATGGGCAGCTGTAGGCGCGCGGTCATGAGAGGAGCCGGCACGATGAGAACAGTCCTGAAAATGCTTGTTCCTTGCGCCGTCCTCGCGCTGACGGTCGGATGCAGGT
>JAFGHN010000328.1 GCA_016930115.1 Spirochaetales bacterium
GAGTTCATAGAGCAGAACCGGGCGATAAAGCTCGCGGAGTTTGACGATTTTGTCCAGATAGGAGTATGCGACCCTACGGATCGTGAGCTCCGGCAGACACTTGAACACTTCCACAGAAAGAAAACAGTCTTCTTCCAGATAGACCCCGCAGAGCTTGCCGGCTTTCTGAGCCTGAAATTCTCAAGGAGCGATCAGAAGGAGCTTATGCAGGATACAGGGGAAGACGAGAGGCTTCTCCTTGACCGGTTGGCAAACGACGCGCCCGTCGTCAACCTTGTAAACAACATTTTTATCGACGCAATCAGGCAGGGCGCATCGGATATCCACATAGAAATATTCGGTAACGAAATGGTTGTCCGCTACCGGATAGACGGGTATTTGCAGATATCCCGCCGTATGGATCATACCAGGTTCAGGGCAATCTCCACCCGCATAAAAATCATGGCGAACATGAATATCATGGAATCGCGCATGCCCCAGGACGGACGTATTACCGTTCACCTCGCGGGAGGTGAGATAGACATGCGTGTCTCCATAGTGCCGATAGCCGACGGTGAGTCGATTGTCCTGCGTCTGTTCGACAAGAACAGGACACCCCTCAAAATGGAAGACCTTGGAATGACGGGCCACGATATCACGCGATTGGAGCAGGTGTGCCGGCTGCCGAACGGACTCATCCTGGCCACCGGACCAACCGGGACCGGTAAGACAACGACGCTCAACGCGGTCTTGCATCATATAAAAGATGAAACACTCAAAATCATCGCCATTGAAGATCCAATCGAGTATGTCAACGCCGGTGTCAATCAGATCCAGACAAATGACGCCATCGGGCTCTCCTTCAGCACGCTGCTCCGCCGGGTGCTCAGACAGGACCCCAACATCATACTCGTGGGCGAAATTCGTGACGCCGATACCGCCGAGCTTGCCGTTCGCGCGGCGTTGACGGGCCACCTCGTCCTGTCGACGCTCCATACCAACGACGCGCTGTCGGTGATCACACGCCTCAAGAACATCGGGATAGAGCCGTATCTGATTGCCGCGGTCTTGAGGGCCTCTCTGGCCGAGCGGTTGGTGCGGAGGCTGTGTCCCGAGTGCCGCGAAATTACCGGTATTACCGCCGAGGAACAGGAGCTATTTGCCAGACATCAGATTCCCGTGGATGCGCTTTTCAAAGCGCGCGGATGCCCAAAGTGCCATCTTACCGGTTACTCAGGGAGGGTCGGCCTGTTTGAGTTGTTTGTCCCCGATCGCGCGACGGAGAGAATGATTATCGCCGACGCGGGAGAGGAGAGCATCCTGGCCCACGCCTTGGATAGCGGGATGGAGACCCTTCTTTCAGATGGTCTGAAGAAGGCCGCCGCCGGGATAACAACGGTATCCGAAATTGCGAAGGTAGCGGCAATCTAATGCCCGTTTTTGTCTGTCGAGTCACCGATGAGAGCGGCCGTACCCGGCGGATCGTGAGAGAAGCCGAATCGGAAGAAGTGCTGATTCGTGACCTCAACCGGGATGAGCTCTACCCGGTTAAGATAGCACAAGACACAAGGAGAACCGGCGGTCTCCGTTCGCAACGCAGGTTTTCCAAAAAGACAGTTCTCGAGCTTGTAAGCACCCTGTCGGTGCTGTTGTCCTCGGGCCTCACCTTCAAAGACGCGCTTGAAATCATGCAATCCATATACCCAAGCGGCGAAATCAACACTATTTCGGTGCTTCTCCTGGAATCGGTCAGCAAGGGCCGCATGGTTTCGCAGGCTGTCGATGAGCTGCACTATCGGCTGCCGGCTATGGTCAGGGGCTTCATTAGAATTGGCGAAAAAACAGGATCGATGGATGCATCTATCGCGCAGCTCGCTGTTTTTTTGACGGAACAGACGAAACTCCGGACAAAAATACAAACCTCCCTTATATATCCCGTATTCGTTCTCTGTGTCGCGGCTGTAGGTATCACCGGAATCGTGCTGTTCGTTTTTCCGAGAATACGGATGATGTTCAGCGAATTAGGCTCAGTCATGCCCGGAAGAATGCAGGCTATCATGAGCATATTGGATGTCGGCGTACCGGTCATGGCCGTGTTGTTTCTTGTTTTGCTGTTGACCTACCCGTTGTACCGGCTTGTGATTCGGGGTCATTCGGGCATCGCCGAACGGTTTGGCAGATTCATACTCCGGATGCCGGTGATCGGCAAGTACGCCGGCCTTAAGGAAAATGTGAATTTTCTCTTTGCCATGGAATCGCTCGTCGCCGGAGGCTTCACCGTGGAAGAGGCGCTTGCCGAATCCAAGCCGGCCGTCGGTAATCCTGCCGTGAAAGATGCCATTACCGATGTCAGGAACCGCGTCATAAAGGGCGATAGTATCGCCCGCGCATTCGCTGTCAATCCGGTATTTGCCGACAGGATCGGCAGGTGGTGCGCGATTGGCGAGCGGACAGGCAGCGTGGAGGCGGTTTTTTCCCAGCTCAGGAATTATTACCAATCGGAACTCGAAAAGCAGAACACCCGGGTGATGAACGTGATTGAACCGTTTCTTATCCTTGTAGTGGGTATTATTGTGTTTATCGTCGTTTTTTTCCTGGTTGTGCCTTTATTCTCGCTTTATGAGAGCATGATGTAGAAAGGTGGAGAGAAGTGAAAAAAAGAAAGAACCGGAAGGATGAGGGGTTTACCTTCATTGAAATAATGGTCGCGATGATGATACTCCTGACCCTCATCGGCGCCGCGGGGTTTGCGTATATGCGTTACATCGGCCGCGCCAGGGTAACAGCGGCCGCGAACCAGATCCAGACCTTTGAGCTCGCGCTCAACGCATACTATCTTGACTGCCAGCGATACCCCACAGCGGAGCAGGGATTGGATGCTCTCTGGTCCAAACCGATACTGGAGCCGGTGCCGTCAGGCTGGACCGGCCCGTACCTGACGAAACCGGTACCCCCGGATCCGTGGCAAAACCCTTTTGAGTACCGCAACCCCGGCCCCAGCGGACTCCCTTTCGGTATACGTTCCCTCGGCGCCGACGGCCTGCTGGGCGGTGAAGGAAACGATGAAGACATATCGTCGTGGGAAAACTGAAGCCGGACGGTCAGGGCGGATTTGTCTTCCTCGATATCCTTGTGGCGATACTGATCGCCGGCGCCGCGATGGTATTTCTCATTTCAAATATCTCGTCCACGATCAGGACTTCTGTGCGCGTGGAAGAGCGGATACGCGGCATTATCATCGAGAGGACTGAGTATGCCCAGACCAGGGACATTTTTTTCACGCCGCGACTGCCGGAGTGATGACGGTTTCACTCTCATAGAAGTCCTCGTCTCTCTCCTTATCCTCAGCATCATCGGTCTCGTTGTCTGGCGCGGAAGCATCCTGGCGACCAGGGTGCTTTCAACATCCACGGAGAGCTCAATGGCGACGACAAAAATCCTTCAGCTCGACGATAGCCTCCGGCGCGAAATCGAAAAGATACAAATGCCGTTCTGGCTTCGTGAAATTAAAATAGAGCAAACCGAACATGGAATTACGCTGCCATACTACCAGGGTGATCCGGATAATTCCCTCACCATCGCGGCAGCCGGTAATTATCTCGACGTGAGTAACTCAAGCCGCGAACAAGCCTTCCGTCTCGGGCCGTTTCCAGGTCTACGCGTCGAGACGGCCTATGACGCGCAAACGAATCCGATTGGAGTGCGAGTTCAGATCGCGCCCGCCGGGAACAGGTTATCACAAGAGGGGCTTTTTTTTCGCTTTGGATCATCTCCGTTATGGGTGGATGATGAAGACCGGTAGAGACTCCGGGTCAGTTACCCTGCAAATGCTTGTTGTGCTCATCGGTCTTTCGATTCTTTCCTTTGGCGCGGCGACGGTCATACAGATCGGCATTGCCGGCGTGAGAAGGGCGGAATCCTACGATTCGACGATGCGGAGCCTGCGGGAAGCGGCGGAGGCCGCGGTAAGCTGCATCGTGAATGACCCCTCTCCCGGATCGCAGTCCCGCATCGATCCCCTGAGCCGGGAAATCGCCGATCTGTCCGCAGAGATGGGGTTGCCCATCCTGGTAGAGGACCTGTCGGCAAAAATCGGGATCAACTGGGTACGCAAAGAAGTACTGAACGGGCTCGGGCTGTTTTCAGACGCCGCAAGCCCGGCGGATTTTCAACAGCACCGCGAAGAGATCGGCTTCCGGCTTGATATGGCAGAATCCTACGGCGACTTCATAGACGGGGACGATCTCCAAAGCTACTTCACGCCGTACAGCTACTGGAACATCAACGTAAGCGATGAGTTCACTCTGGAGGCGCTTTTTGCGCTGCGCACAGGCGACGAGTTCAAAGCGCGGGAGTTCCGTTCAAGAATCCAGGGCTTGAGAACGGATCAACGCATTCTCAGCAGGGAGGATCTGCCCGAGTTTCTGGGTGATGAGTATCCCGCCCTTTATGCGGTCCTCATCGCCGAACCGCCAATCAATATCCACTTTGCCGATGAAGTGATTATCGACCGGCTTTTTCTCCATTACGGGGGACCGATGAACGTCGCACAGAGGATAAAAAGCACGCGGGAAAGTACCGAGCTGACGGACGAATGGCTTACAGCCGCCCTGGGCGAGGCGGAAAACGGCGGCGTGCTGCTTCAGTACCTCGGCGCGCGGTCATGGTTCTGGAGCATCGAGGTAGAGGCGGATGGCATCGGACTCCGATGGATACTCTGCAGGATGGCCGGACGCGACGAAAGCAACAACGGAATGCAACTCAAGCTCATTCAGGAAACCAGCAGGTACTGATCCGATTTCTGTTGAATCTGAATCAATATGCACAATTAGTGAGTAATTATTCATGAACACCCGACAGGAGGAGGTTTCATGGAACAGCTGTTCTGTCC
>JAFGHN010000329.1 GCA_016930115.1 Spirochaetales bacterium
GCGCCTATGACGAGGACGATCTTCTGCTCACGGTTGAGTTCAGGCATCTGTGCGAATTAATCACACTTTCGCCGCCGTGTAAACCACGGGGCTGCGTGAATAACGAGAGATGACTCAGTTTACCGAACGTGTGGTATACACCTGAGAAACATAGCTCGATTCAAACGATTTGATGTCGGTAATCCAATCAAGAAACTTGTTTGCCTCGGCATTTGTCTCGAAAGGACCGAGGCGTACGCGAAAATAGACTTCGCCGTTCACGTCCCGGGAGACGATGCGGGTGTTCCAGCCTTTTTCCGCCAACGCGGTCTGTGCCTGTTCGGCCCTGGTTTGGCTTTGAAAGGATCCCGCCTGAATCCAGTACTGGGTCACGCGCTCCGAGCGGGGCTCGGGTTTTGCCGCCGGAACGGCGGCCCGCGTAGCCGGCTGCGTAGCTGCCGGCGTGGAGGCGGAGCCGGCGGCGGGTGCGGCGGTGGTCACCGGGGACTGAACAGCAGGCCGTGAAGCGGCGGCGTTTTCACCGGTTGAGGTCGTTACCGCTGCGGCGACGCTCTTCTCCTGCGGAGACGCAAGGATCGAGGTCGCGGGGCTGTCCTTTTCAGGTGTGGTCACGCGTACCGCGGTTTCGGGCTGTTTTCCGGCTTCACCGTAGACAAGCAGCAAGTCTTCCCCGGCGCCCTGGGCTGTTTCAGCGGCTTCCACACTCAACCCGGGAACCTCTTGATCTTTCCGAACCCAAACGATCGGGTCAAAAACCTTTGAAGAAGTATCCGTACCGGCGACAACCCCTGCGGTTTCGGGTTCGCCTTCGCTCTCCGGCGGCAGAAACCAGATAAACCCGACGACGACCACCACCACTAAAAAGAGGGTAACAGAAAAAATGATCCAAAGTACCTTCTGATGTTCCATCCGGGTTACCGTCCTGTAATTCCAAGCTCCGACAGAAGCGCCTCGAGACGCCTTGCTAGCGCGAATTGAGTTCCGCCGTTGTTCACTATTACAGTATCGACATTCACGCCCTTCTCGTTTAGAAATTGCTTCCGTGTACCCGCGTTTTGCCGCTGTTTCCGCTGAATCCGCAGCCTTTTCACCGTTTCGCGGATACTGAGACCGTCGCGCTTTCGCGCCCGCAAGAATCTAACTGGCAACGGCGCATCAATGATGAGAACCACGTCGCAGAGAAGGTGCAGTCCCATGCGGTGGAGTATCGCCGCGTTTACCTCGACGTGGGTTGACCCCGCTGCGGCAATCCGTTTCCTCGTTTCTTCGACCATCCAGGGATGCACAATGTCCTCAAGCCGCTTCAACGCTTCCAGATGCGAGAAAACAACAGATCCGAGCACCCTCCGGTCGATGGCGCCGTCACCGCGGAGAATGCTCACCCCAAAAGCTTCTATGATGGGCCCCTTGAGGGCCTGGAGAGCCTCATGGCCGATTTCGTCCTCGTTGATTTCGATTATTCCGTGGCGGGCGAGTATCCGGGCGGCGGCGTCTTTTCCCGCGCAGTATCCGCCGGTAACGCCAATGACCATTATGTCAGGCGGTGGTATCGATGAAGGAAGGCGCAGGTTCCGACGGCACAATACCCGCAAGTCTGCGGAACGATCGTATGCCTTTCACCTTTTGACGAACAGCCGCCATGTTTTTCGACAGGAGCTCCTGGTTGTGTTTGTTTCTTGAGAGGACTTCTTCTCTTATGCGTTCGAGAGATTCTTTTATCGCCGGGACTTCGGGTTCCGCCTCTTTCAGGGGGTAGGCCATTCGGTACATATCTTCAAGAGGATCGATAACCTTTTTCAAGGCATATATCTCTTTCACTATGGTTCTTTCAAGCTCAACGTGGGCTTCGAGCTTGTTGAGGTCCCCATCGACAATGTCCGTCTTCTGATGCTCGAGGACATCGAGATAAGAGCTGAACTTTTCGCGTTGTGCAACAAGCAATTTCTTCAGCCGCGTGAGAATCGCCACCCTTTGTTTCACTTCATTGCTGTCCAGTGACCTCATGCTGTTCCTCCAGGTTAGCCGGCGATATTCACACCCGTTTTACCGGGTTCGGAATCAGGCGGCGGATTCTTGCCTGAAATCTGCGCCCAGGCCGATCTAAGCTCCAGAAGCATGGTTTTGACTTCTTTCAGCGGCCCGGCATCTTTCTTTATATTCGCATCCACCAATTGCTGGTTGAAAAACATATACAGGCTAAAGAGGCTTTGCGCGATATCGCCCCCACGCTCGAAATCGAGGGAAGCCATGAGTTCGGTAATGAGCTCCTGCGCTTTGATAAGAGCGCCGTTTACTCGATCCACGGCTTCGGTCTTGCCATCCATACCGCTGATCGCATTATCGACCTGACGGATGGCTTCATCGTACAGCATAACGATGAGCTTGCCTTGGCTTGCAGTTCTTATTTGCGTGTCTTTGTACGCTCTATAGGGATTCACATTGCTCGCCATTGTCTATTTTATCGACCTGCCTTTTTCAGATATTAAGGTCAAATTATCGCGCATGATCAATCAGATGGGTTACCGGGACGATCGTGTAGCCTGAACTGATAAGCCCGTTGATAAGCACATCCATCCGCTGGAAGAGATAGTCTTCACGGCCCGGTTCGGTTTTACCGACACGGACCGGTATTATGGACCCGGGTTTCTTCAGTTTCAAGATCCTCTCAACGAGCGCCGTTGACGGCAGGTAGTACGCACTCAGCGTAGGATCCGAGCTCGAAACCCAGTCCAACGGGTCGACGTCCCGTCCGATATAGGTGTAATTCATCTCCCTCGATGCGCTGATAATATCGGTATTTGCAAAGTAATAAGGGGCATGCCAGATAAGCGATAGTTCTTTGCCGGTAATGCTGAAGTAATCGTCTTCGTTGCGGGCAAGCCCCTGCTTGATGAAATCCTTGTCAATCTTGAAGCTCGCGTCGGTCATATTGAAATAAGAGAAGAACAGAGAGCCGACTTCATGACCGGATTCGGCGATTTCCTTGACGGCGTCCGGATGTCGTCTCATGAACTCGCCGTTTATGAAGAATGTGCAGCTGACATTATATTCCGCCAAGGTGTTGAGTATTGTCGTAAGTCCCTCAACGGTATCGATGGCGTTGAAGACAAGGGCAACTTCGCGCCGGCGGATACGCGAACCATGGTTGAAATTGACCATATCGACCGGTTCGTCTTCTTTGGGAAAAGCCTCGTAGGACTGTTTTGGGTACCTGAACAACGGTTCGGTGCCAAATCCCACAGCCTTGCGGACCATCACCATATTACGATAGCTCCGGCTCGATGACAGCTCCAGGTATACCCGGTAGGTGGAGGAGGCCACTTTCGCAGCCGTTGTCTCGTAGTTTCCAATCGGTGTGATTCCCTCCCCCTGCATGTACGAAAACGCCGTATCCAACACCTTGACGCGTATTTCATTCTGCGAATCAGGCGCGAACCCGAATTCGTCCGCCTGCGAAAGACAGATTATTTCGGTTTCGCCGGTATCCGTGTGCAACAGTTGCGTGTAATACTGACCGGCGACAATCAGCGATGTGTTGTCCCGCCAGAGAGCGTGCAACGGCGACGGATGCTTGAAAGAACGCTGGTTCTGCCAATCGGCGTATGAGCGCAAGACGACCTCATCGTTTTTCACCACCGCTACCGTGCTGTGATCCGGGCTCAAGGCAAGATCGACAATCCCCTCTTCGTCGCTCTTTTTAAACACGTATTCACCGGTGCCCGTCGATAAGTCCAGTGCAAAGATGCCGGTGGTCCGTTTGCCGTGCTCGATGCTTCCCGAGAGAATTCTGATGGTGTCACGGTTGGACCAGAGCACTTTTTTGATCTGGGTATTCCGGGGCAGAAACAGGTACGGCAGCGACTGTACCAATCCCGTGGAGACAAAATCATCGGATTGTAAAAAAAAGAGGAAAATATTGCGCCCGCTTTTTCCAAGCAGGATCTTGGAGCCGTCAGGCGAAATCCAGAAGTCATCGAAATTCGGATCAAAGTCAAAAGGGATTTTACCGGCAACTTCGCCGATATTCAGGAGTTTTGAATAGAGAGTCCTTGTAAACAGCTCTTCGCTCCTGATCCGGTACACCAGCGATCCTGAGACGTAGTAGAGATTTCCGTCGGCCCCCCACTGGACGTTTGCCACATCACCTTTGCCGATGGACCTGAACTCTTCATTTATAACCCGGTCTTTCTCGAGCTGTTCCAGGGAAAAGTAGAAGAGCTTTCCGTCCTTTGCGTAGATAAAAAAACCGGAACCGGGGGACCAGACGGCGGGACCGGTCGATACGCGGTATTCAAGGCCGCCTGTAATTTTGACCTCGTTGCCCGTATCGGTGTTGTACAATAAGAGATCAGCAAGCCCTTCACCTGTATTCGATAGTATCAGAAGGTATTTTCCGTCAGGTGAAGACGAAGGCGCATTGATCTTTCCCGTCTGGATCTCGCCACCGTTCACAAACGAAGGGAATCTTTCCACCGCGGAGAAATGCTTGAGCTCGTCATCCGATCGAAAAACGCCGAACCGGTTGATGATCTGCACAAAAGACGAGCGGCCGGCGAGCATGACCACCTCGGGAAAGAACGAAAGCTGCTCGAGCCCGGCGGATTCAACATCGGCAAGGAAAAGGGTGTCATAATTCCCGTTGACCGGCGCGTCGGTGGTCGCTTTGAAGAGCAGTTTATTGCTTTCCGAAATGTTGAGCCCGGAGAAGCTCACCTCGGCGAAAGTACTCACGGTGCAGAGGACGAGTATGATCTGAATAATACGTTTCATGGCATTCCTCTTTGTATTTTCGGCAACGAGAAGGCAGATGTTCAGCAAAAAGATCCTGCCCATTTGTCCATGTCACAGAAGCTCCGCGGCGAGCTCGGCGAGACGGCTTCTTTCGGATTTCTCGAGGGTTACATGGCCGAAAACATCGATATTCTTGAAAGTCTCGACCAGGTAGGTAAGACCGTTTGAGTTGGAATCGAGGTAGGGGCTGTCAATTTGATACGGATCACCTGTGAGCACAACTTTCGTGTCTTCCCCTGCCCGTGAAACGATGGTTTTGATCTCGTGGGGTGACAGGTTTTGTGCCTCGTCGATGATAATGTACTGGTTGGGCAACGACCGGCCTCGTATATAGGTAAGGGCTTCGATCTCTATAAGATTGTTGCTCAGCAACGCGTCCACGGTTTTGAGCTTTTCCTTTTTGTAGACGGACAGGATGAGCTCGAGGTTATCAAAGAGCGGCTGCATCCAGTGGGAAAGCTTCTCTTCCTTTGCTCCGGGGAGATAGCCGATATCCTTGCCGAAGGGAACCACCGGCCGCGTAACGAGCATCCGGGCGTATTTCTTGTCTTCGACCACCTTGGTCAACCCGGCCGCTATTGCGAGCAGGGTTTTACCGGTACCCGCCTTTCCCACCAGCGTAACGAGAGAAATCGAGTCGTCGAGGAGAAGATCAAGAGCGATCCGCTGCTGGATATTGAGCGGCAGGATACCGCTCACGGGATCAATTTCGCTCGATTTGTGCCTGAGGGTACCGGATGGCTTATCGTAGCGCGCAAGGACCGATTCCTGGGTGCCCGACACACTCAGTTCCACGTATTCATTCGGATTCAATTCATCCTTCCAGGGGATGGAGCCTGAGCCGACCAGCTGCTGGGCGGTTTCCGCCGAGGCGTTGGCAAGGCGCCGGCCTGAATACAGATCGTTGATATTCACGTTTTGTTTTTCATAATCCACCGCTTTGAGCCCAAGCGCCGCGGCCTTTACGCGGGCGTTGATGTCCTTCGACACAAAAAATACCTGTTTTCCTTCCTGCTGAAGCGCAAGCGCCGTCAGCAGGATCCGGTTGTCCGACTCATCGAGGCGCAGATCCTGAGGTACCGATTCGGGTCTGCTCGAAGCAATTCGCAAAACCGAACCGTTTTCCATCTTCACACCCTCGATAATGGAACCCTTTACCACAATGACATCGAGGAACCGGATTGCATGCCTGGCGTTCCTCCCGCGCTCGTCACTGTAAGTCTTGAGCTTGTCGAGTTCCTCGAGCACCCATAATGGAATAACGATTTCGCTGTTCCTGAAAGAAAGTATTGCGTCCGGTTTGTGGATAAAGACATTTGTATCGATTACGAAAGTCTTGATGGCAGGCTGCATGGTCTTCCCTCTTTTTATCAGTATACCCTACCGCCGGCGCTTCATCAAAGCGGAGTATTGTACACTCCGTTCGCTTGATTTGTTGACACAGTCTACCGGCGACACTATAGTTCAACCAGGGATATGGGCCGGAGTCGCGGTCCACCTGAAACGTGCCGAAAGAGCCGTCCTGAAAATGGTGCAATGAAACCTGCCTTTTCTTCATCCTAAGCGTACATGGTCTCATCATACACATCGGACTTGAGTCCACACTTGATGGATTGTTCCGTCGCAACGAGGAGGGATATATCATGAATCTTATGAACGCCTTTTGCAGATCGTGCATACGTATAGAGGACGATCTCACAACCAAGGATGCTGTACTGAAGTCGATCGCCAACATCGTGATGGAAACGGAACTTGCGCAGAACACCTCGGCGGACGTTATCTACACGGCGCTCAAGACTCGCGAGGAAATCGGCTCCACCGGGTTCGAGAACGGAATTGCGATACCGCATTGCGCGCTGGAGAACGTGGAAGAGTTTTTCGCGGGAGTCCTGGTGGTACCGGCGGGGGTGGATTTCGATTCAACCGACGGCGAGCTAACAAAGATCTTTGCGTTCATAGTCGGCCCGCGATCCGAGCGTAACCGCCACATCCAACTGCTGTCGGCGGTGTCTCGCATGTTGTCGGATAGAGACACGGCCGGCAAGTTCGTGAGTGCGGAATCCGAAGAGGATCTCTGGTTCCTGCTCACGCGGCATATCGGAGAGCTCGAAGGCGTTGCTGCTCCCGCCGAGCAGGAACCGAAGAACCTGTTCACCATAATCATCCAGCGGGAAGACTGCTTTGAAGAAATTCTGAAGATTTTGTCGGCCGCGGTGCACGGTTCGCTCACCATTATCGAATCGACAAACGCAGGTCATTACCTCCATCGCATGCCGCTTTTTGCATCCTACCGGTCAGAGACTGATTCAGGGTTTGCCCGTGTGATTATTGCCGTGGTTGGCAGAGACGTGTCAAACGACGTTATCCGCAGAATCAATACGCGCATACCCGACCTTAATCGCCTAACCGGCGTATTACTGACCGTACAGGAAGTAGCGTATACGGAAGGGACCCTCGATTTCTAAATGCATAACGCCGATTTTTTCTGTACCTGCCCCAGAAACGCGGGCGATCTTCTTGTTACCGAGGCCCGGGATAGCGGCGCGACGGGCATACGAGAGCATACCAACGGTGTCGAGTTTGCAGGCGCCCTCGAAACCGGATATAAGCTCTGCCTCTGGTCAAGGATAGCCTCCAAAGTGCTTCTCAAAATCGGCGGGTTTCATCTTTCGTCTGCGGATGATCTGTACGAAGGCGCGAGAAGCATCGACTGGGACGCGCACATGGATGTAAGAAGCACTTTTGCAGTACACGTCACGGTGACAAAAGACAGCCCTGTAAGCAAGAATTTTGCCGTGTTGCGGATCAAGGACGCAATCGCCGACTCTTTCAGGGAAAGGACCGCGGGAGCGAGGCCGTCGGTCGACACGGAGACGCCGGAGCTCACCTTTGCGGCGCACATAAATAGAAACGAGGCGTTGCTCTACCTGGATCTTTCGGGCCCAAGCCTCCACCGTAGAGGCTACCGTCGCGAGGCCGGTCCGGCGCCCTTGAAGGAGAACGTCGCCGCGGCGATGCTTCTGCGGGCGGGGTGGAAGGAAATTGCCCAGTCAGGCGGGGCCCTGGTCGATCCAATGTGCGGGTCCGGCACTATCCCGATCGAAGGGGCGCTCATCGCCGGTGATATTGCTCCCGGTTTATCGAGGGACGCTTTTGGCTTTGAGAGCTGGAAACAGCACGACAAGGCATTGTGGCTCTCCCTGATCAGGGAGGCGGAAGAAAGGCGCGCAGCGGGGATAGGCCGCATACCACGGATTACCGGATACGACAAGGATCGCCGCGCAGTCACCCAGGCGGTCGCGGCCGCCGGGCTGCTGGGCTTGAGCGGCGTGGCGCATTTTGAGAAGCGTGAGCTCAGCGCGGCGCTTCCTCCTGGAAAACAGACGGGGTTGGTTGCGGTAAATCCGCCCTACGGCGTGCGACTCCACGAAACCGAGAGCCTGCTGCCGCTGTACCGGAACCTTGGCAGCACGTTACGTAACTCCTTCCCCGGATGGAAAGCCGTGCTGCTCACCGGAGATCAGGAGCTTTCGATGGCCACCGCGCTCCGCGCGTCAAAGACCAATACCCTCTACAATGGCGACATTCCCTGCGTGCTTGCTCAATTCGACATCTACGCGGGTGACACGTCGCCCACGGCGTCCGGCGGCGGAAAAGAACTATACCTGGAGCAATTCGGTAACCGGCTCGAAAAGAACTACCGGCGTCTATCCAAATGGGCGGAAAAAGAAAAGGTGAGCTGTTACCGGGTCTATGACGCCGATATGCCTGAGTTTTCGGCGGCTATCGATCTCTACGAAAGCACCTGGGTGCACGTTCAGGAGTATGCGCCGCCTCCAACCGTCGACCCGAAACGGGCGCGTGCCCGTCTTCAGGTGATCCTTGAGGTGATTCCGCAGGTCCTCGGAGTCAGACGGGAAAACGTGCACGTCAAGACCCGCGAGCGCCAGGAATCGGGCGGGCAGTACGAACACATCGGGAACGCCGGCGTCTTCAATGAGATACACGAGGGTGGACTCTCTTTCCTCGCCAATTTTACCGACTATCTCGACACCGGCATCTTCCTCGACCACCGGATAACCCGGGACCTGATCAGAAAGCTCGCCGGCGGCCGCACTTTCCTCAACCTCTTCTCCTACACCGGTTCGGCAACGGTGTACGCGGTGGATGGCGGCGCGAAATCTTCGGTCAGCGTTGATAATTCGAACACCTACACCTCCTGGGCTGAAGACAACCTTCGCTTAAACGGCATGTTCCATGAAACGCTTATTCGCGATGAAGCACGGGAATATCTGGTGCGGGAGAAGGAACGGTTCGACCTCATTTTTATCGATCCCCCTACTTTCTCGAGATCAAAGCGGTTCAGAGATACTTTTCAGATACAGCGCGATCATGTGGAGCTCATCAACCTGGCGTTGAAACGGCTCACTCCCTCGGGAATAATATTCTTCTCGACTAATTACAGAAAATTCAAGCTTGATTACGATTCTCTGAGAAATCTCCAGATCGAAGACCTCACTGAACAGACGATTCCCGAGGATTTCAGACGCAACCGGAAGATCCATCAGCTCTGGAGACTGAGCACCGAGCGCCCCTAAAAATTGTGAGCGCGCGACCTAATTCCCGTCTGCCTGCCTACCGGGACTCGAGATATTCCTCGATGGAGAGAGGGGAATTCCAGGAAAGTACGCGGTAGTATTCTTTGTCAAAGCCCGACAGGTTTTCCACGCCCACAACCGATGCGTCACGCTGGGTACCATGTTCGGCAAGGGCCGCAGCCTGAATCGCCCGGTAACTCAGTCCACAGGTGTCGTCGATACCGGTAGCTGCAACGCCGACGGCATCCGGGCAGAGCGCTTTCTGACGGGGATCGACACAAACGAGCCGCCCCACCGGCGCATAAGCGCCTTCACGCTCGAGCTTTTTGACCGCCGCTTCCACGAGCAGGCCAACCGTCTCGTGTTCGAAATGCTCAAGCGGCGCCGCCGGCCCGTCCGGTGAAACGACGATATCCGGTTTGTATCCCCTGAGAAGCGATGAGAGCGTTTCCAACAGAGCTTCTTCTCCACCCCATGCGGCCATGACAGCGCCGACAGATATCACGTCCGCCGATACCCCATAGGGATTGTTTTCCAGCCCCAGCCGGACGTAGTGATTGACCCCGAGAATCGACATCGCGGTGGTCGCTTCCCGTGCCCTCACCTCAGCAAGCGCCGGACCCTGGAGGCGATACGGCGGATAGCCCTCTCCCACGGCCCTGCGCGGGTACTGATCCAGCCCGGAGTCCCCGTCGGTGAGCAACACCACCGCGGTCCTTTTCCCGGCGCTGGCAAGGCGGCGGAGCAGAACACCGTAATCGAGGCTCTCGTCGTCAGGATGGGCATGGAAAAACAACGCGTCCAATTTGAAGTAATCCGGCAGGGCGCCGGGTTTCCACATGACCGTCGGAAAGGTATCGATGTCCGGTTCCCCCGGTTCCGCCGCGAAGACCAGACCAGACGGAGATAGCTCCCCGGAGGCTTCCATTGCCGCGGTAACTCCGCCGGCGCCGTGGCCGGCCTCACTGTTTGCCCCGCGGCCCGCGCCGGTATCTGCTTCTGCCGCGCCAAGATGATCCGACCGTTCGTGGTCAAACGAAAGCGGGGTCACGGCGGGAGACGGCGACTTTTGCGCTCCGGCGCGCCGGACGCCCAGTGCCACCGGCTCGCGAAAAATTACCGCAAGCAGAATAAAAACGAAAAAAGGCAGGAAAAGGAAGAGAAATCGCGGCTTGGGAACGGCTGGCGGTGCGGTGGTAATCCGCGACGCTCCCTCGAAGACAACCCGGTAGCGGCCGAAGGTGATTCTGTCACCGCTTGAGAGCGCGCAGGTCATCCGGCCGACGCCGTTTACAATGAACATGCCACTTGCGGAGAATGTGAAGCCGTCCTCGCCTCTGACTATCCTGAAACTGCGGGCCCCGGAACCGATTCGCGGCTTGTCGAGCACCAGGTCCGCCTTACCGCCGCCGACTTTCACCGGGAACTTCTCAAAGGTACGTTTCTCCACATCGCCGCCGTGGGTAGCGTAAGCGAGAGTGATCACCTCGCGGCTCTCCGCCTTCACCGAACCAGCGGCACGCCGCTCTGCATCCCACCTGCGGTAACGGCGGGCCATGATACCGACTGTCCCGGCCGCCGGTATCAGAAAGAGCCACCATATCGGTAACATGACCGGCCCCGCGCCGGAGAGCTCTTCATCGAGATCGGTCTCTTTCGCTTCCTCATACCCTTCGGGTATCCGATCAAGACGGGGAAGAGCGCCGTTATCGAGGATACTTCGCAATTCTTCAGTCTGGTCGGCGAACAGGAATGTTCCGTTTGAAGCGGTGATCCAGTCGGATACCTTGAAACAGTAGTCTGGATATTCTGCAATAACGAAACCGAGCACCACCGGTGTGATCTGAAGGTCCGCGTCAAGGTCGAATGTGCGGAGGCGGTACAGTTTCCCTTGGGTATTGATACCGTCTGTCACAAGCAGCAGAAACCTCTTCGTCCCGCCTGCAGCCTCTGAGAACTGCCGGACGCCGGCAACAACCATTTCGTCGACTGATGTCGTTCCCCACGGCGCGGAGCTTTCAAGCACAGGGATGAGAGACTGGTGCTCGGTGCTGAACCCGCGCGCCACCGCGGCAGTCCCGGCATCATCGGCAATGATGAGGCTCCACTCTTCATCACGACCCGCGCCTTCCGCGAGTCTTTCAACCGCCCGCATGCCAAGCTCGTATCTGCTGAGACCGGCGCC
>JAFGHN010000065.1 GCA_016930115.1 Spirochaetales bacterium
ACGCCGGGTTTTATCACCGACGTTCTCGGCTTCCTTTTTGCGTTGCGTTTTTTCAGACGGGCGACCGGGAACCTGGTTACCGCAAAACTGGAACCCCGGTTGAAAGAGCTTTACGAATACATGAAACTCTAACCTCTCTCAGGCCGCCGGCACCCTCGCCGCGACGGTTCAGAGGCCTCTTATGCGATATACAATCAGCAGGATGAGGAACCAGAAATAGACGAAAGCCCGGAGCAAGCGCCACGGTTTCTTGAGCAGTGTCGGGAGGAAATCGAGACCCTTTGACCAGAGCCGTCTCGACATCTTTTTCTTCACCCCGGAGAAAACTTCAAGGCATTCGCCGCACCACATGGCAAGACCCGGTGACAGATGTTTGCGATGATCGAGGAGCCACTGCTCCTTGCCGGGCAACCCCCTTCCTGCCAGGAGAAGCGTAGGCGCCGCTTTTTTGATTGCAAGGAGTATGTTTTCCTCGTGCTCCTGTGGGAAATAACCCGCGCATCTGCCGACGATCCGCAGTTTGGGAAACGAACCCCTCAAATTTGAGGCAGCGACCTGGAGATAATCCGGCCTGCCGCCGATAAGATAGACTGATCTGTCCTTCTTTTCGAGGATAGTAAGGATTCTGATAACGAAATCGAAGGGCATGTACCGCGGAATGTCTCCTCGCCGCAGAAACCGCGCCGCCCACACGACGAGCTTCGAGCTCGTCAGGACAAGCGAAGACGTGCGAAGGGCAATCGAGTGCGCCGAATTGCCGCGGGCAGCGACAAAATCCCAGGCGGACATCAGCACTATCTGATGTCTGTCACCGTCTGCGAGCAGAGATGAAATACATGCTTCAAGCTCGTCTTCCTCTACAAGATCGAGGGGAACGGTGAGTACTGCCAGGCGTTTCTTTTTTTCTATTGACGGACTTTCCAATAATCTTTCTCCAGAATGACTGTTTGAACAGCGGCAACCGCGTACAGCGCCGCTGTTTCAGTCCGGAGCACGTTCGTGTTGATATACACCGGTTGCAGGCCGGAGTTCAAGAGGGTGGCGACCTCGTGCGGAGCAAATCCGCCTTCAGGCCCGACGCATATACCCACCGACAGCGGGTTTGAAGAGAGCAGGTGGTGAAGACCGTTCTTTGAAATTGGATTTTCATAGAAGAGAAGACAGACATCTTGCGGTGAGGAACCCTGATGCCAGATGCCCGGCAGCTCGGAAATCACTACCGGCGCCATGATGACGGGCGGCTTTGTCCTGCCGCTCTGCTGCATCGCCTGGCGTGCGATGCGCTGCCAGCGCTCTCTTTTTTTCTCAACTGTGTTCCCGTCAAATCTGGGGACCGAATTCTCGGATAGAACCGGTACGATCGTGCCGACCCCGGTTTCCACCATCTGCCTGACAATCATGTCCATCTTGTTGGCTTTCGGGATGCACTGGAAGAGGGTGATGTTCACCGCCTGTTCTGTTTTATCTCCAGGGGTGGCGCCGCTAACCGCGCCCCCGCTGCCGGCGCCGGGGGAGATTTCAAGGATGCACCGTTCGGGTTCGCACCGTTCCAGGAGAATTGAAACCGGGTTTCCATGACGATCAGTTCCCTCAAACCGGTCGCCGGGACGCTTGCGGAGAACCCGGGTGAGGTAGTGGAACTCTTCACCTGTAAGCTCCATTTTTCCTGAGCCGTTATAACTGTCCGGGAGAACATAGTGGCGCATTACCGCTACCGTATCATGCTCTCGATTTGTCGTACCGCTTCCTGAAGCACAAGATCGAACTCCAAATCGTAGACCGGCGGATTGTTGTTCGTTCTGTTGATTTCATTGCTGATAAGTCGTCTGAGCACCCTGTCTTCGAGCATGATGCCGTCTTCATGCAGGCGCCGGATGAAGGCGTCGAGCTCGGCTTCCGTCGGCCGCGGGTTGTTGCGTACAAAGGTGGGGATTGTCCATTCCTCGGTTAATCTGTCGAGCGACGCTTCCTCTTCCCCGGTGAGTGCGGGTTCGGTTACTTCGATGTCAGGTGCGATTCCTATCTTATCGATGTTCTTGCCGCTTGGGGTGTAGTAACGCGAGGTCGTGAGGCGGAATCCCCCGTCGCCGAAATCGCGCACTTGCTGTACCGAGCCCTTTCCGAAGCTTGTTTCCCCAATGACAACGGCACGTCCGCTGTCCTTCAGAGCCCCCGCGAGTATTTCCGATGCGGAAGCAGATCCTCTGTCAATTGTCACTACGATCGGGATGTCTTCACCGACGAGAATGCTCCGGTCCGCGGTGAACACTTCGTTCTCCCGGGGTACCCGGGAACGGGTGCTCACGATGGTGCCTTCAGAGAGGAACATGTCCGACACTTCGATGACCGTGGAGAGCCTTCCTCCACCGTTGTTTCTCACATCCACCACCAGGCCTTTGTACCCCTGTTTGTTGAAATACTCGAAGGCTTCTCTCACCCGGTCGTCGGTGAAAGGCGTGAATTGCGTGAGCTTGAGATAGGCGATTTCGTCAATCATCGCGAATTTTACGGTTGGGACCTCAACGATGTCCCGGGTTATGTCGACTTTGAACGGCTTGGCGTTTCCCCGCTTGATGGTCAGGGTCACCAGGGTGCCCGGCATTCCCCGTATCAGCTCAGCCGCGTCGTCAATCGTGAAATCCGCCGTGGACTCCCCGTTTATTTCCAGGATGAGGTCTCCGGCGTTGATTCCCGCACGGTAACCCGGTGTATCTTCTATCGGCGAGACCACCTGTATATACAGGGGTGCCTCCGGATTTTCTTCACCCGTATCGCTTCTGGTCTGCTTGGAAATGGTGAGTCCCACCCCACCAAAACTGCCGTTTGTGGTGAGGCCGAGAGAATCCATATCGGTCTCATCGAGGAAATAGGAGTAGGGATCGTCCAGGGTATCAAACATGCCCTTCATGGCGCCCTCAAAAAGGACTTCCGGATCTATCTCTTCTACGTAATTCTCCTCTATGTAGTGAAATACTTCTTCAAAAACGCGCAGATATTCTTCCGTGGCGGTGACATCAGGTTGCGCCAGCGCCGTCGGCACGAATGCGACTGCCAGAAGGATCGTAAAGGCGGCCAGACTCACCGCGAGCCAGATGTACCGATCCTTTTTAAACATAAGGTACTCCCCCAAAATAGTCTTACTGATGAAGATACAGGTCATGCGGTTAAAAATCCATAGGGCGTGTTGACGATGATAATGGTAGGCCGTACACTCACGCATTCATGATGGAGAGAAAAACCCCGGTTATCGTTTCCGGTTTCTGGCAGTTTGTCCGTTTCGTCGTCCTTGTTACCAGTTCGATACTCTTTTTCAATCCCCGCCTGTTCGCGGGAGTTTCGCTTCTCCTGGTGGTGCTCGCCGCTCCCTCGCTGGCATTAGGCGCTGGTTTCCTCATAGCGGGAATGGACTCCCGGAAATTCTCCGTCCTGCGGGCGCTCCTGGTATTCGGTCAAGCCCTTGAAATTCTTCCCGGTCTTCTGCTTCTCATCGTCCAGGGCGGCGCCATTTTCTTTGGAATCGCCAAACCCGTGTTTGACGAGGTTCTCTTTGTCGATAAGATGTCCGATTATGCCATAGCCACCGAACAGGTGTTCTACTATGCCCTTGCCGGTCTGGTTCTTGTTGATTTGATTTTCCTTCTTGTTCTGCTATCATATGGTACCGAGCCGGATGGTCCGGTAACCCCGGTATCGGACAGGAAATCCGCGCCCGGTGAGAATCTGCCAGGCTGATAAAGAATGAACTTCGCAAAACGTCTTTTCAAGAAGACAGAAAAGGATGCGGATACTCCGCCCCGCAGCGGCGCAGCCCCTTCACAAGAGAAAAAACCTGGAATCATCGGAAGGGAGAACTGGCACGTATCGGTAACCAGGGACAGGGTGACGGCGCTCCTCGATTATGTGCCGCGCGCTGACCGGCTTGCACCTGTCGCCGCCGAGTTGCTGCGCGCCGCAAGAGAGCTTGGCATAGCTGAAGACGGGCTGTTTTCGGAAGAAAAACTCAGCAACGCTTTGAAAAACGCTGAAACTTCCGGCGTTCCCTTACGCGGTTACCCGATCTGTGAGGACTCAGACGGCGGTTTTGACATCAGCATCTCGGACGATAAACTGAAGGCGACCTTGTCCTTGAGAAAGGGCAGAGGGAACGGCGCACCTTTCGATCTCAAAGAACTCGGGAAAGCCCTGCGCGCGAGCAACATAAAAGGCCTCAATTTCGACAAACTCAAGACCGACATTCTCATGTTCTATCGCGGACCAGCGCTCTCACTGGAAGGGTATGAGCTTGCCGCCGGTAAAATGCCCGAATCCGGCGGCGATCAGAAACTGCAATGGGAAATCGAGTTCATGCCCGGCCCTGAGCTCGAAGAGATCAAGACGCGGCCGGAAGGTGTTCCGGACAATGTTTTTGAAGGCATAGCATCCCTCGAGCAGTACCCGATCGATATCGTGGAAAACGCCGCCCTGGTTGGCAAAGAGACGCTCATCGCAACCGTGACGGATCCGCAGCCCGGCAAGAACGGTGTAGACGTCTACGGCAATTCCATTCCGGCGCCGGCCGGAACCGCGACCCCGCTGGAGCTCCATGAGAATTGCGCAAAGAGAGACACGAAGATCTACTCGGAAATAGACGGCATTCT
Source organism: Spirochaetales bacterium (assembly GCA_016930115.1). Taxonomy (GTDB): domain Bacteria; phylum Spirochaetota; class Spirochaetia; order ARS1246; family ARS1246; genus JAFGHN01. The sequence continues at coordinate 4,638 of JAFGHN010000065.1, forward strand.
TGATAAGTGGGATGTGGAAACTACATCGCACATTCGTGTCAGGCCTCACAGTGACGCGCGCGTAACCGTGTGCGTCGCCGCCGACGGCATGTCCGCGTCGGTGGATCTGATACAAGGTACGGGATATGGAAAACGGTTGCTCGTTGAGGATGTCAAAGAGGCACTCTCCGCCGCGGGCGTTGTTCGCGGAATAGATCTTGAAGCGGTCGGGGCCGCGGTCAAGGCGGCGGATGAGGAAGGAGCGGTGGAGCAGGCGGTGGTGGCGAAGGGGCAGGAACCCCAAGCCGCGGGAGACGCCGCCTTGATTTTCCACATAGACCTGGCCTCCGGCAAAGCCGTAACACTAAGGGGTGACGGAAGGGCCGACTTCAAGAACCAGGACCGGTTCACCACGGTGGAGACCGGGACATTGATCGCCGAGGTGGCGACTGCGGAGACGCAGTTACGCGAGGGGTTTGATGTTAATGGGAACATCATAGGCGCGAGCGAAGCGGAGGATTTCACCCTCGAGATCGGCGAGAACGTAAAACAGGAACGAGACGAGCAGGGCCGGCTCAAGCTGATTGCCAAAGTCTCCGGCGAGCTTGTCTACGACGGGAAATCCATAGACATCGTCGGTGTTCATGTCATTAAAGGAGACGTGGGGCCGGCCACCGGGAACATACGTTTCTCCGGACCTGTTCATGTAACCGGGAACGTGCTACCGGGTTTTTTTGTTGTCGCCACGGGAGATATAAAGATCGCGGCGGGTGTAGAGGCCGCCCTTGCAAGCTCTGAAAAGTCCGTGCATGTGAGCCAGGGTATTATCGGCGGCGGGAAAGCCGCGGTGAGAGCGCGGGAAAACATCACCGCAGGGTTCGCGGAACACGTTATACTGATGGCCGTGCAGGATATCACGTTGAAAAATGCCTGCCTGCAGTGCACGGTGAAATGCAACGGTAAGCTTACCCTCGCCGGCGAGAAAGGCCATCTTATGGGGGGCGAAACGAAGGCACGCTATGGTATCGAAGTAACCAACCTGGGTTCCAGGAACGGCGTCAAGACGTCTGTTTCCTTCGGCCAGGATTACCTTATCGGGGACAGAATCGAGCTCGAGGAAAAGGAACTGGAGAAACTGAAAGAAACCGCCGTACGGACAGATCTGAAAATCCGCCAGGCCGAGAGGGAAGGCGGGGTAGAAGAGTTAAAGAAAGGCCGTGCCCGCAAACTGCAGCTTCTCAAGTCAATCGAGCGGAGAACCGAACGACTGTTCTGGCTGAGGGAAAAATTCGAGCAACACTTTGAGGGGGAGGTGGCCGTCCGCGGAACCGCGTTTCCGGGGGTCACCCTCGAGAGTCACGGGAGGTTGTTTGAAGTAGCCCGGGAGATGGGAAAAGTCGTATTCTATTTCAATCGCGAAAAGGGAATTATCGAAAACAGGCCCCTTTGAGGCCGGGGAGAGCTCATGCCGTCGGTGCTTGCTTATCTCACTTACCCAGAGTGGCTTCGTCCTGAAATAATAAAAGGACTGCCGATACGCTGGTACGGGCTGATGTATCTGATAGCGTTTGCGGTCGCCTATTTTCTCTTCAGGTACCAGGTCCGGGAGAAGAAACTCGGCGTTTCGAATGACGAAGTGATGAACTATTTCTTCTGGATCATTATCGGCCTGCTACTTGGCGCGCGGATTCTCGCCACCACCGTGTATGACCCCACAGGACGCTACCTCCGCAAGCCCTGGCTCATCTTCTGGCCATTTGATGAGAACATGCGGTTTACCGGTCTGGCCGGGATGTCATACCACGGCGGACTGTTAGGCGTCATTGTTGCGACGATTATCTATTGCCGCGTGAAAAAACGCTCGATCCTCGAATGGGGCGACATGATCGTAACGGCGGTCCCGCTCGGATATAGCTTTGGCCGTCTCGGCAATTTCATAAACGGTGAGCTGTACGGCCGGGTTACCGCTTTTGCCCTTGGCATGGTATTTCCCAATGCACAGCGGTTTTCGACGGGAGAAGCGTGGGTGCAGGAAATGGCACAAAAAACGGGAATGACGATTGGGCCCGACCAGGCCTCCATCAATCTGCCGCGCCACCCGTCGCAGCTGTACGAAGCTTTCTTCGAGGGCATCATCCTGTTTCTCATCATGTGGTTTGTTTTCAGGAGGAGAGATTTCGTCAGAGGAGTGAAAACCGGAATCTATATGATCGGTTACGGAGTCTTCAGGTTTCTCATCGAGTACGTCCGGGAACCGGATATAGGAATCGGATTCCCGATCCGGTTTTCCGGCGCATATAATCCGACTTATCTGCTTGTAACTCCGTGGAATTTCACCACCGGCCAGATTCTCAATTTCCTTATGATTCTTGGCGGAATAGCGCTGATTTTCACGGTTCGCGCGCGGCACGACAAGAAAGGAAAGACATCCCTGCGGGTGAAAACGAAACGATTGAGCTCGAGACAACTGAGAAAAAAAATCCGCTAGGTACGAGGAATTCATGCAGGAAAAAATAGAACGCAAAAGGCTGGCCATCCTGAGAATACTCCGGGACGTTGGGGAACCCCTTGGAAGCCAGCAGATCACCGAGCGGCTGGGCGATCTGGGGTACGACATCAGCGGGCGCACCGTACGTTTCCACCTGCTTGCCATGGACAAGGAAGGATTGACCGAATACGTGGGGAAACATGGGCGGAAGATCACCGGGAAGGGAATCGAGGAAATTTCCAACGCCCGGGTCCACGAAAAAGTCGGCTTTCTTTCAACCAGGATCGATCAGATGACCTGCGCGATGGATTTCGACCTGGTGTCACTCAACGGCACCGTCATTGTCAATATCAGCCTGATCAGGCAACAGGACCTCCTTCCCGCATGCCCGTTGATGAGCCGGGTGTACGAAAAAGGATTCTCCATGGGCCGGCTCATCTCTCTCTTTCACCCCGGGGAAAAGGTGGGAGAGATGGTCATTCCCGCCGGCTACATTGGAGTGGGGACTGTCTGCTCGGTCACATTGAACGGTGTGCTGCTTGCGCACAAGATACCGGCTAACTCGCGTTTTGGCGGTCTCCTCGAGATCCAGGATTTCAAGCCGTCCAGGTTCGTCGCGATTATCAATTATGACGGAACGAGCCTTGATCCGCTTGAGATATTCATAAAGAGCGGCATGACCGATTATCTCGGCGCAACGGGCAGCGGTAACGGCCTCATCGGCGCCGGATTCAGGGAAATACCCGCCCAGACTCGCGACCGGGTTGTGGAAATCGCCGGCAGGCTCGAGAAGGTCGGTCTCGGCGGATTCCTGACTATCGGTATGCCCAACCGTGATGTGACTGAAATCCCCGTGAGCGACGGCAACATCGGCGCCATCGTTATCGGCGGGCTCAATCCTATCGCCATACTCGAAGAGGCCGGTTTTGAGGTTCACTCACACGCACTGTCCGGCCTCATACCTTACCGCAGGCTCTTCTCATACCTCGATCTCGAAGAACGGGCGCTGCAATTCGTCGATATGTAAGCCCGGATTCCGTTCTTTGTGGCAATCACCTGCCACAATGAATAAATTCTGTTACTTTTTCATTGACACCGGGGAATCTTTGTGCCAATCTGTTGTTTGTGGCAATCAGTTGCCATAGTTTCCCGTGCTGTTGAGGAGAAAGGAATGATTCAGTACAACAAGAATAATGATGCCCTTGGGACTGTGAACCGCGGTAGTCCGGCTGAATCCGGATTGTGCACGCTTTGCTCCGCGTCCTGCGAAGGACGCTGTGAGACCTGGCTTTCCAGCATGATAGGGCGGAAGATGCTTTACCCCCGCGACTTTGGTATTACTACCTCCGGGGCGGCAAACATGACTCATCTCGGCGCCTGCTACGCTTCACTGCGCATCCAGGGGTACAACTACGGCGCATTGGGCCTTCCCAAAGGTTTGAGCAACAGCGCCGATGATTGCGTTTTTCCAAATGTGTCCCTGGAGACCTCGTTTGGAAAAGAGGTGAAAACAAAGGCAAGAATTCCGCTTATGACCGGTGCGCTGGGCAGCACCTTTATCGCCGCCAAGTACTGGGAATCCTTTGCCGTCGGCGCCGCGCTTGTCGGTATCCCGATCGTCATAGGCGAAAACGTCGTAGGAATAGACCGGGACGCGGTGATCAGAAACGGCAAGATTGAGAAAGCGCCGGAGCTCGAAAGGAGAATCGATACTTACCTCCGGCATTATGACGGATACGGCGCTATCATCGTTCAGATGAATGTGGAGGACACGCACAACGGAGTGGCCGAGTACGTCATCGAAAAATACGGTGACAAGGTAATTATCGAACTCAAGTGGGGACAGGGCGCGAAAGACATTGGAGGAGAAATCCAGATTACCGATCTTGATTACGCGATTTTCCTCCACAATCGCGGCTATGTAGTCGACCCCAACCCGACCGTCCCGGAAGTTCAGGAAGCGTTCAAACATCACGGCATAAAATCCTTTGCCCGGCACAGCAGGCTGGGTTACACCGATATGGCGTCGCCGGCGGCGGTGGAGAAAAACTTCATGGATGAGGTCACCCACCTCCGGAAGATCGGGTACAAGAGGATCACCCTCAAGACCGGCTCGTACGGTATGGAAGCGCTTGCAATGGCGATGAAATTCGCCACCAAGGCGAAACTCGATCTTCTGACAATCGACGGGTCAGGCGGCGGGACCGGTATGAGCCCCTGGAACATGATGGAGACATGGGGTGTTCCTTCCATTTTCCTTCACTCCAAAGCGAGAGAGTACGCGGGAATTCTCGATGAGAAGGGCGGGGACGTAGTCGATCTCGCGTTCGCCGGCGGCCTTGCCCGCGAAGATCATGTCTTCAAGGCTCTGGCTCTTGGAGCGCCGTACACCAGGCTTATCTGTATGGGCCGTGCGCTTATGATTCCGGGGTTTCTTGGATCGAACATTGAGGGCGCCATGTTCCCGGACAGGAAAGGCAGATTGAACGCGCATTGGGACAAGCTTCCATCGTCCGTTCTGAAAATAGGCAACTATCCCGAGGAGATCTTTGCCGGGTACTACGATGTCCAGGAGAAAGTAGGCGAAAAAGAGATAAAGAGCATTCCATTCGGCGCCATCGCGATGTGGACACTTTCCGATAAAATCGCCGCGGGACTTCAGCAGCTCATGGCCGGCGCGCGGAAGTTTTCGCTTGCCGAGATATCCCGTGACGATCTGTTTTCCGCAAACCGGGAAGTCCAGCAGGTTACCGGGATACCCTATATCACCGAGGCCCTTGATTCGAATGCAAAGGCGATTCTCAACGGCTGATCGTATCTACCTTGCCTCCCGGCAACTCGTGCAGGAGCGGCCGGGAGTCAGGGCGGGATTTTTGCCGGCGGTTCTTGAAGCTCGTTCTCATTAACTGATAAGATATCATCTGCGGACAAGCAATTGAGAGTTGACGAGGCGAGCTATGGGTAATCCTGTTGAGGAAAAACGGGAAATCATTGCCGGCGAGTTGAAGAAGCGGGGTCTCCGCATGACCCTCCCGCGACGGGTTATTATCGAAACCCTTGCCGACGCGGACAGCTATCTCACGGCCGAGGACATCTATCATAAGTTTCATGCTGAGCATCCCGGGATAGGTCTCGCAACGGTCTACCGGACTCTCGTGTTGTTTCACCAACTCGGTATTGTGACGAAACTCGACGTTGGTGAAGGAAAGGCGAGATTTGAGCTTGCCCGGACGGAGCACCACCATCTTCTCGTGTGCGAGAAGTGCTACAAAGTCGTGAAATATTCCGATTTCACCACCCAGGAAAAAGACGGCTTTGCCGAACTTGAACGGCTGGTCGAAAAGATGTACCATTTCCGCATCAACAGGCACGTCGTGCAGTACTGCGGTGTCTGTCCTGAATGCCTGGCGAAAGAAGGCGCCTCATAAATCCGACGGGCGGTTCCGCGTGCAGTTGCCTCAAGAATAGCGAAATGTGAATTTTAAAGTATGGTTTAGTATACGATTAGCGAAATCGATTTTCTTCTTGTCCGGTATCAAAACATATTTCTTTCTGGGATAGTCATTTACAACAACTCCTTGAAATGCCGCGGCTTGGTATCCTTCTTGCTAAGTAATAGAAACCATGGCCTTGTATACAACAGCCGGCTTGTCATCGACAGCCGTCGGCGTAAATATAAAAGTCAACGAGCTGCGAGTTGAGTTATTCAGAAAAGCCATTCACATGCTCGTGGCAATTGTGCCTTTCCTGGCGGCAATGAACGTCACCGCTACGATGGCGCTTCTTTCTTTGGGCGCTGTGTTATACACCACATCCGAATATTTGCGGTCAACAGGCCACGATGTGTTCCTGATATCGAGAGTCACGGTTCTTGCCTCCCGCACCAGAGATCGGGGCCGGTTTGTTCTTGGTCCGGTAACTCTCGGTATCGGCGCCATGCTGGCTCTCATGCTCTACCCCGAACCGGCGGCCACTATCGCGATATTTGCGCTGGCCTTTGGCGACAGCATCTCAAGTCTCGTCGGAAAGCTCTACGGTCGTGTCAGGATACCCCTGACAGGGGGGAAGACCTACGCGGGGAGTCTGGCGTGCTTTGTGGTGGTTTTGTTTATCGCCTACAGAGTGACGGACAATATTCTTCTTGCGATACCGATTGCCTTCGTGGCCACCGCTCTTGAGGCGTTTCCCACAAAAGATCTGGACAATATTCTCATGCCGGTGGGGACCGGATTCATTGCGAGCGAGTTGCTTTCCCTGACCGGTTAAGACCAGAGGTGAACGGCGTGGGTTCGTTCACCGAATAACGTCGTACCTGCAATCAACATAAGAAAAGCCCCGATGAGCAGAACCGGGTTGCGGCCGAAAGAAAATATTTCCCTGCCGGCGATGACCAATGCGAGCCCGACCGCGATAAGCAGATGATCCTTGCTCGAATTCTGTATGGCGTAAAGCACATAGTTGAGCACACCAAAACTCAAAAAAAGCACCCTGATGATACCGAGCTCGCGGGAATTGCCCATCTGATACAACATGGTGGAGTCGGTTTCCGTCATGTCTATTGTTACCGCCGCGGAAAGCGCGAACGCGAGGAGAAAGGCCGCTCCCAGGTAGATTTCTATCCTTTGATACTCTGCGCCGAGAGAGAACAGACCACTGAACAACACCGCAAGCGTCCCGAAGAATCTCCCGAAATAAACGGCACGGGTCAGGAACACGCCGTAGTAGGGAGAAAGCCTGAGCACATCAATAAGCAACAGCAAGGCCTTCAACGAATCGAGACTCATCGTGACAACAAAGATGATGAAGAAGAAAATTTCCGGCGACTTTGTTTTTCTGAAAGACAGGTAGAGAATCGTAGCCGCAACAACGGCAAACACCAACTCCGCGGCCGAAGACGCGAGCAACACAGCTGTATCGGTACGCGTCAAATTTCGCTTTAAAATCAGAATCGCCGAGGCGAGGAATACTGCAAGCAGAAGCCCGGTGAGGCTGATTCCTGCGATGATGGTTTTGTTTCTTGTGTTTATCGTCATACCGGCTTGTTACAGTGAGTATACCAGCATGTCCGAAGGTGCTAAAGATCTCGTCCAAAAGATCGATATATGTAAAGAGGAGCATAGAAAGTGAAAAGGGCGCTGGGATTTTGTCTTCTCCTTCTTGTGGCGTGTTCCGTTTCCGCCGGGGACATAGCCAGTTTTCAGAACCTTGGCTTTTCTGAAAACGGCAGATATTTCATGTTCGGTCAGTACGGAATCGTCGAGGATTCTCTGAAACACTATGCGCAACTGTACACGGTAGACGTACTCGCCAATCGGTTTGTGCCCAACGGCGCCCTGGAAGCCGTATACGAAGAGCAACTCGAGCCCGGCCAGACCGGGATCGGCGCCCTTTTCACTCTCTATCAAAAGGCGAATCCAATCGTATCGAACTACCGCATCAACCACATGATTTCCGGGCGGTTGCTCTATATCCTCATAAACGGCCAGGAACCCAAGCCGCATCTGGAGTTCCAGGATTTTGTGGCGGGCAAACGATACAAGGTCGATCTTCTTCAATCGTCCTTTGGGTCAGGGAAGAACGTCAGCGCATCTTTTCACATAAACCTTTCCGTCACCGACAAGAACGGGACACAGAAACATTTCACCGTTGGTCTTCCCGACTACAGGCGGGAAGGCGTACGCCGCTACCAGATACGCCAGATTCTCCTTGCCCCGGACGGCGCATCGGTGGTCTTTATCGTTGAGAAGGAACAGAACGCCGAGACCGGCGTTGATATCCGTTACATGGTTGAAACAGTCCAGGTCAGATAGTCGTCGACCGGTTTGGCCGAGCCCCCCGGCCGGCGTTCCTGCTTTCATCTTGTTGACATCCCTATTCCCGGCTCTTAAAATGACCGGCGACCTCCGGGCGTCACGCATACGCGCGTTGAATAGCAAACCTGAATATCGTATCTAAGGTAGAGACATGGCAGAAAAGATCACACCGAGAGATGAGGACTACGCTCAATGGTACGTCGATATCGTGCTGAAGGCCCGCCTGGCTGATTACTCGCCGGTAAAAGGATGTATGGTTATCAGACCGCGCGGTTTTGCCCTCTGGGAACGCATGCAGGACATAATCGATTCCATGTTCAAGGCCACGGGTCATTCAAACGCCTATTTCCCGCTTCTTATTCCCGAAAGCTTTATCCGCAAAGAGGCCGAGCATATCGAGGGCTTTTCACCTGAGCTCGCGATCGTCACCCACGCCGGCGGCGAAAAGCTGGAGGAGCCGCTGGTATTGCGGCCGACCTCTGAAACGATCATCTGGGCGATGTATAAGAAGTGGATACAGTCGTACCGTGACTTGCCGATCCTCATCAATCAGTGGGCCAATGTTCTGCGATGGGAAAAGAGAACCAGGCTTTTCTTGAGGACCACCGAGTTCCTCTGGCAGGAAGGGCATACCGCCCATGCAACAAGCGAAGAGGCGGTGGAAGAAACCCTGAAGATGCTCAACGTTTACCGCACTTTTGCGGAGGAGTATCTTGCGCTGCCGGTGATCAGCGGGCGAAAATCGGAGCAGGAGAAGTTTGCGGGCGCGGTGGATACCTACGCCATAGAAGCGATGATGCAGGACCGGAGGGCGCTGCAGGCGGGGACCTCGCATTTCCTGGGGCAGAACTTTGCGAAGGCGTTTGATGTCACCTACCAGACCGCCAACGGCGATCTTGACTACGTCTGGGCGACCTCCTGGGGCGTCTCCACACGTCTTGTCGGCGCGTTGATCATGGCGCATTCCGATGATCGCGGGCTGGTTGTACCGCCCAGGGTTGCGCCGACGGAAGCGGTTATCGTTCCCATTTTCAAAAATGATACGAAAGAACGCGTGCTCGCCTACGCGAGGGAAATCGGCGGAACCCTTGGTGATTTTCGCGTCGAGATCGATACGGACGAACAGAACTCCCCCGGGTGGAAGTTTGCCGAATGGGAGTTGCTCGGTGTGCCCGTGAGAATAGAGATAGGCCCACGGGACGTCGATGCCGGAAAAGTCGTCCTGGTAAGGCGTGACACCGGCGAAAAAACAACGGTGCCGAGAAACAACGTTCCGGCGACGGTCAAATCGCTCCTGCAGGAAATCCAGAAGAGCCTCTATGAGAAGGCGAAAACGTTCCGGGAGGAAAACACCCGCGTTATCGGAGAATACGGAGAACTGAAGGAATTCTTCGACGGCCCCGGCGGTTTTGCTGTGTGCTCCTGGTGCGGAAACGGCGAATGCGAAACGAAGGTCAAGGACGAGACGAAGGCGACGATCCGCATTTTGCAGGATCCAACCCCCGAAGGGCGGTGCGTGGTATGCGGGAACGCCGCACAGGCGAACGCCGTCTTTGCAAAAGCCTATTAAGCGGGTCGCCGGCGTGGCCGGGCCGGAGAGGAAGAGCACGGCCCGTTGTGGTATACTTCCTTCAAGACGACTCGTTATGACCATGAGACCCCTGCTATTTGCCACAGTTTTTCTGCTTATCCCCTTTTTCCCTGCGTACGCAATCAATCTCGAAAGCATCGATGTGAAAGGTGGCATGATCTGGATTGGAAATGCGCCCGTCGACGACGCTGAAATAGACGCCGCGCCGGACCCGCTCACGACGGTTGTGGGCGTATCTCTTCCTGTCAGGTTCACGAGTTTCTTTTCGCTTGCGCCGGAGTTGAGGTATTACGGTTTACCATACGGAGTCGAGTACGGAAGACCGGTTCCCGTGGAAATCGAATTCGCGGACTGGCCGTGGGTCATGGGGTTTCTTCTCGAACCGCGGGCTTTGTTTGATTTCAAGGTTGCACCGACTCTCTCTCTGGCGGCCTACGTTTCTCCGACCTTCCTCTTTCGTATTCCGGCGAGAACCTGGGGCGACGTGGACCGGGGAGAGATTGCCGCCTATCAGTATGGAAAGGGCCGTTTTTTCTATCCGGAAATCGGCCTCACGGTGGATTGGGAACTTCCGTTTCACATACGTTCAGGCCGGGCGGAGACCCTGAACGAAGGCGAGTTCGATGAAGTGGAACCTGATGAAGGCATTCCCATACACCTGGTGGCTGATTTGAACGCCTATTTTCCTCTCTTTCACGCCTGGGACGGAGAGAGCCTCAGATTTTACGATCAGTTCATGGCCTCCGGCACGGTGGGCCTGCGCTTCTCGCTGCCTGTTAGATAAAGTCTTTCGTTTGCACGTTTTCCTGCATCTTCTCGTGCCTGGCGACAAGCAGCGACGCAAAAGAAGCCGTTGTCACGTCCAGGAGCACCGCCACGCTGATCAGGATCGGTGCAACCGGTTTGAGGATCAGGTAACCTTCCTCATACCCGCCGCCATAAGCGGCGCAGAGTGAAGAGAGCGCTACAAATGCCCCGGCGCCGGGTACGCCGGCGAGGGTAAACGAGACGAGAAAAGAAAAGAGCATCACCCAAAATAGATCAAGCGCGGTGATACCCAGGCTCGAATATGAATTGATGATGACGATAAACGAAACCGCTGAAACCATCGCGGTCCCCGCCCTGCCAAAAAGCGCAAAAAGCGGGAAGGTGGCGGAACCCACTTTTCTGGGGATCCCCAGATTTTCCTTGCCGTTCTTTATCAGAAACGCGAGACTGAAGTGGCTGTCACCGGAAGCGAGACCCGATATCGCCGGGGCGAGGGTGGCGTAGAGCCAGCGGAAAGGTTTTTCCTTTCCGAGAAGTAGAAACAGGAGCCCGGGATAGATCCCGCCGATCACGATAACCGTGTCGATGGCGAGAACGAGAAGCAACTGTCGGTGGAGGCCGATCTCAGGCGCGCTCAAGGTCTGCTGCACCAAAAAGGCGCTCAGCACAATCATCCCGAGACCCATGATTTCAAGCATGAACGTATTGATATGATAGAAAATCCTCGTCATTGAATCGAAGAACTGTACAACCGGCCTGGTAATCAGTCTGTCAAAGGTGAAATTGAGACCAAGGAAAAAAGCGAGGAAGCACAACGGGAGCAGAAAGTCGCCGTTCCCGCCGAATACCTCGAAGAGATTCCTCGGGAAAACCTGGAGCAGTACCTCTCTTACGCCCGGGCGGGTGAATACGATTTCTTCCTCGATCACGATAGGTATCCGTTCCGGCGCCATGAGCAGGACCGATACGGCCCCGATGATGGAAAGAAGCGCGGTGGCCGCGACCATATACAGCAGCGTTCTGCCGTATACCCGCAGTACCTTCTTTTCGGATTTGAGCTCAAAGGTTCCAACCGCCAGTGAGAAGAATACGAGCGGGAAGACCGCATAACGTCCTATATTCAACACGAGTCTGGACAGATACGAAAACACTTCGTAGCCCGAGTTTCCCAACGGGAGAAACAGGCCGAGGAGAACCCCTATAATGCCGCCCGCCAGCAGCTTGATCCAGATTTTCATGAAGCTATACCCTACTTACGAAATAACCGCGGCCTCGACAGCCGCCCGGCGGCACCGTAACGGTACCACTTACCGCTCACATCACCCGCCCTGCCCGACAGTTGCTGCAGGATGAAACGGCTGTACCGTTGTGGTGACTCAACCGAACAATCGAACCCGTTAATGACAATGTTCTCATTCTGATACAGCGTCGCGATGGAATCCGTCACTGCATGAAAGGCCGCCGTTGCCGCTGCGCAAAGTGGAAGCAGGGTTGAATCTTCAGGGGCATAGTTCACCATGGCAAGTATCCCCGACCGGTTCCTGACAAAAAACGAAAGGACCTCTCTCAGCAAGAAGAGATGGCCTTTCATTTCTGTGTCGACATATTCCTCTATCGCGACCGGGTTGAGCTCATGGACCGGCCGTTCGTCCTGGCGCGCCTCATGCAAGACAATTGCCGCATCGAGTCCACCAAAGGCGTTGATGCAGTCTATGAAAGATCTGCGTGTGGACAGAAACGACCTGCCGTTGCACCCGATGATGAGCGGGTTTTTGCCCTGGCCGGCGCCCGGCTTCTTGCCCCTTCTGGTAAGGGCCACCGTCCAGCCATCAATGCTCGCTTCCTCCGCAAGGGCGACACTCATGTCGGAATCACCCGGTATAATCAACATACGCTTGTCCATGATCAGTGCCCATTCTGCTATAACGCTTACTCATTTGCAAGCGCGGACAGCCCGTATTGGCGGGCGGGCGTCTCTTCTGTTATGCTGAGGCCCCAATGAAAATAGGAATAGGACAGGTGAACCCCACGATAGGGGATTTCGCGGGAAACAGGACGAAAATTATCGATGCAACCAGGCGCGGCATAGAAGACGGTGTTGATATCATCGTTTTTCCGGAGATGTGCCTCTGCGGATATCCGCCGAATGATCTACTCGATCACGACGCCTTTGCCCAGGAGAACCTGAAATCCCTCAGGCTGCTCCAGCGGGAATGCCCG
>JAFGHN010000330.1 GCA_016930115.1 Spirochaetales bacterium
ATCTTCGCCAGGTCCTTCTCGATGGTGCGGATGATCTGAAATCCGTCGGCACGAACGGCGTATCGCACCTTACCTTCGCAGGCGTCTTTGATCTTCAAGAGCTTCCGCCGCATCTCCTCTGGCGTACGGTCATAGATATCTTCCGTCGAGTTGATGCAGATATCCAGCGCTATGTCGAGCTTGCCGAACACTTCGGCCGCTTTTCCCACGTTGGACCATGGGCCGATGTGCATCATCTCCAGGTTTGGAATGGTGCCTATCAACTCGTAGAAGGGGTCGGTGATGCCGCAGCTGTGCCAGTACATGACGCTTCCATGAAAGTCGGCGAGCTCGAGCTCGTAGGGAAGTATGAACTCTTCATACATTGACGGGGCGATCATGGGAGTAGCGATTTCATCGTTCCCGAGTTTGCAGGGAGCAATGGGTTCACCGACGTAATCGGCCCGGCGCCGGGCGTGTTCCTTCAGCCCGTCGGTGATCCAGCGCATCAGCTCGTGGACGAAATCAGGCGCGTCCACCAGGTCCATGAGCAGCTCGTTCGTTCCCCTGAGCTCCGTTGCGATCGGGAAGGGCCCCCGTTGCATCACCGGATACATGACGCTTATCCCGCTGCCCTCGACAAGCTCGCACATCCGCTCGTAGAACTCATGGGCACGTACTATCAAGCCCGCCTTACTGATGTCGGTATCGCGGAGCTTGTCGAGATCGCTCCGTTCCTTGATCGCGGGGTTCTTGAAGTCCACCCAAGGTGATTGGGTAGGAAGGAAGGTTATCTTTGCCCCGAAGGCGTTGGCTTCCATCGCCGATTGAAATGAGACGAACGCTTTTTTGTCGAAGAACCGGTTGCAGCGCAGGTGCTCTGCCTCCCAGAGGTGATACCGCATCTGCTCATAGAGTTGCACATCGGCGTTCCCGTAGTAATCGAGGCAATTGATACCCAGCACCGTGGAATATCCGGCGATGTCGAGCGCCATGGTGAAGGGGGCGCCGGTTTTCTTGGCAGAGATCCCGCGCCAGCGTTCGTTGAGCCACGGTTTGCCCGCGTTTGTCCAGAAACCCGCGTTCCGCTTATTCGCGGCGGAATCACAAACAGTCAGGTACTTTTCAAGGACGCTCTCAATGTCGGATTTATTGATCTTTCCCATCGTACGCTCCTATTAATTCCTTTTGAGTCGTGGCTACTTGCGAGGTTTCTTGCGTCCACGCACGCTGTAGCGCCCTCCGGTTCCTTTCAGCCTCGGATCGAGGATGTCACGCAGGGCGTCGCCGAACATGTTTATCCCGTATACGACGATCGCCAGAGCCACGCCGGGCCATACCGCCATCCATGGCGCCAAGAACATGTAAGCCCGCCCGCCAAGGCTCAGCATGCCTCCCCAGCTCGGAGTCGGAGGGGTGATGCCGAAACCGAGAAAGCTCAAGGATGCCTCGGTGAGAATAATCCCGGGAAGCTGTATGCTGAATTGAACTATGATTGTGGGGAAAATATTCGGAAGAATATGTCGCATGAGTACCCGCCAGGAAGAACTGCCGACCGATACCACCGCCTGTACATACATATTCTCTCTCACTGCTATGGTGGCGCTTCTGACGATCCGGGAAGTGATGACTCCCCAGGTAATCCCAATAACGACGATGAGATTCCATAAACCCGGCCCAACCATTGAGGAGATGACCATGACCAGAATAAGCGAAGGAAAGCAGAAGACGGCGTCTATGAACCTTTGCACAAAAAGATCAAATTTGCCACCTACGTATCCGCTCACCATACCTATCAAAGTGGCGACGAGCTGACAGAGGCCGGAGGCGCACAAGCCCACGATCACCGAAACCCGGGCCCCATAAATGATACGGGTCAGCAAATCCCGCCCGATGTTGTCCGTCCCAAGAAGATGCCCGGCAGACGGAGGCACCAAAAAATCACCGGTCATTTCGTTCATGCCGTACGGAGCGAGCCAATCGGCAAAAATACCGGTAAAAAGCAGGATGAGCGTGATCACGAGGCCAACCACTCCCAGCGGCTTCTCTTTCACCAGTCTCTTGAATACATCGAGAGCTCGTGAGCCTCTTTTTGTTTTTGTTGCCGTTTCCGATATGCGCCGGGTTGCAGTTTCGGCCACTCTAGGTTCCTCCTCTCTTTGCAAATCCGACTCGAGGATCAATATAGGCGTAAGCAAGATCAACGACCAGGTTTAGGAACACGAGAAAGACCGCCATGATGAGCATTATTGCGCTTACCATCTGATAGTCGCGCGATAGGGTTGCGTATATAATCAAACGGCCCATGCCGGGAATCGAGAATATCTGCTCAATAATGACCGCACCCCCGAAGAGGCCCGGCACATAGATCGCCACAATGGTGACGACCGGAATCATAGCGTTTTTCAGGGCGTGCCCCATAATCACGGCTCTCTCCTTGAGCCCCTTCGCCCAGGCAGTACGTATGTAATCCTGCCTCAAGACCTCCAGCATCATGCTTCGGATCATCCGCATAATGCCGCCGGCCATCCCCATGCCCAGCACAATGGCGGGAATGATAAACATCTTCAGGTTAGCCAGAGGATCTTCTAAGAATGATACTACTACTATCCGGGGCATATAGCCCCACCAGATGGAGGGGAAAACGATGATCAATGTCCCAAGCCAAAAGCCGGGAACCGCGATACACAGGATGGCAAAACTTCGGGCCATATAATCGCCCCAACTGTCCTGCCGCAATGCCGAAAAGACACCTATCGGTAAGGATATCAAGATGGCAACGATGAGAGCTAGGAAGGAAAGCTCGATGGTGACCGGCATTCTTCTCAAAACGTCATCTATCACCGGCAATCCGGTCCACATAGAGTGTCCAAAGTCTCCGCGGCCGACAATATTGCCTATCCAGCGAAAGTATTGGATGTAAACGGGCACATCTAACCCCAGCTGCTTCTCGATATCAGCCCTGCTCGGCGCGTGCCCTTGGGGCGAAAGCCCCTGAGCGATGTTCACCATGATGTCTACTACACTGCCCGGCACAAGGCGCATTCCGAAAAAGACAATAATGCTCACCAAGAGCAGTGTAGGTATCATCAACAAGATTCTTCGCACTATGTATTCGCGCACTGCGAGCACCCCACTCGTATGGAATTTTGGTATTTTTGATACTACATGGAGCAAACTAGTCGGTCAACGTATTCAGGCCGGAGATACCGCAAAGCGGCCTTGCTTGGTGCCCGGCACGTTGATGTCGCGCCGTTTGACGCGGCCGGATGCAAAAAACACAGGAGACCGGTAACCGCCACAACAGGCTGTGGCCGTCCCGGTCCCCTGTGTCGTCGTCTTGCCCGGCCTTGATGCCGGGGCTCGACAAATACCGGTAGCTCAACGCTCCTGGTATTAGAATCCCATCTTAGCTTTCATACCCTCGTCAACCCACATCCGGGCGATCATGGGGCTGGGATTCAGGTGAGCGGCATCGATCTCGCCGTAGTAGTTCTGCAGCCACGGCCAATAAGC